>NZ_JBHWYY010000009.1:0-107790 GCF_042728595.1 Isoptericola sp. NPDC060185
CCGAGGTCGGCGACGAGGGCCGGGAGCGCGAGACGCTCGCCGAGGCTCACCACCACGGCGAGTCCGTCGAGCCGGTCGCCCAGCCTCCCGGCACCCGCATCGGAGGTGTAGACGAGTTTGTCGCCGCCGGTGTGCCAGAAGCGCAGCCCCGGATCGAGATCACCGGAATCGGTGACGGTCACCTTCACCGGGAACTCCGGTTCGCCCGCCGCCACCCGAGCGGCCCGGCGCTCGGCGCTGTTCACCAGCAGGCGGGGGTTGTCGGTGCGCAGCGTGTGCGCACCGATCAGGATCGCGTCGGATTCGGCACGGATCTGGTCGACCCGGTCGAAGTCGGCCGTGTTCGACAGCAGCAGACGCTGCGCGCTCGCATCGTCGATATAGCCGTCCAGACTCGCCGCCACCGACAACCGCACCCACGGCCTCACTGCGTGACCAGCGCGGCGACCTCCGCCTCGAGCGCGGAGACGAGTGCCTCGGACGGACGTTCGCCGCAGACCTCGAGCCAGTTGGCGAGCAGCCGGTGCCCGCCCTCCGTCAGCACCGACTCGGGGTGGAACTGCACGCCGTGCAGCGGCAGGTCGCGGTGCTGCAGGCCCATGACGACCCCACCGGCGGTCGCGCCGGTCACCTCGAGCTCGGCGGGCACCGTCTCGGGAAGCACCGCGAGCGAGTGGTAGCGGGTGGCCGTGAACGGCGTGGCGAGCCCCTCGAGGACGCCCTCGCCGTCGTGCTCCACCAGGCTGGTCTTGCCGTGCATGAGCTCGGGCGCGTGTGCCACGGTGGCGCCGTACACCTCGGCGAGGGCCTGGTGCCCCAGGCAGACCCCGAGCATCGGCGTGCGCGAGCGCGCGCAGGCGCGGATGACGTCCTCCGACGACCCGGCCTCCTTCGGCGTGCCGGGGCCGGGGGAGACGAGGACGCCGTCGAAGGGCGCGCCGTCCTCGTCGTGGAAGACGCCGTCGGCGTCGGGCTCGGGCACGGCGTCGTTGCGCACCACGACGGTGCGCGCCCCGAGCTGGTCGAGGTAGCCGACGATCGTGTAGACGAACGAGTCGTAGTTGTCGACCACGAGGATGCGCGGTCCGGGCGCGGTGCTGGTCATCGGGGGCTCCAGGTGGTGGGGCGAGGGGTCACGAGAACACGTCCGTCCCGGCGGGGACCGTGGCGTACTTCATCTCGGAGCTGCCGGTGTACGCGGGCAGCTCCAGCGAGCCGGCGTCCTTGACCGACCACCCGAGGGCGACCCAGTCGACGTACTGCTGGTAGATCGCCACGCCCGGGTCGGCGTCGAGGGACGCGCGGAGCTCCTGCGGGTCGCCGACGGCCTCGATGACGTACGGCGGGGAGAACACCTTGCCGTGCAGCAGCAGGATGTTGCCGGAGCAGCGGAACGCGGACGTCGCCGTCACGCGCTCGCCCTGCAGCGTCATCGCCTCGGCGCCGCCCGCCCACAGGGCGTTGATGACGTGCTGCACGTCCTGCTGGTGCACGACGAGGTCGTCCGGCCGGGCGCCGGAGATGGACTGGCTCGACGCGGGCGCGTCGTCGAGCGCGACCCGCAGCCCCGGGCCGCTCACGGGGAGCGCGCCCGTCACGACGGACTCGTCGGCGACGAGGGTGGCGCTGCGGGTAGGCAGGTCGGCGCCCGCCTTCTTCCCCAGGTCGTCGATCTCCGCCTCGAGCTCGTTCATCCTGTCGGTGAGGTCGGAGACCCGGTCCGACTCGGTGGTGACGAGCTCGGCGAGGTCCTGCGGGTCGCGGCCGTCCTTGGTGTCTGCGAGCTGCGCGCTGGCCGTGAACAGGAGCCCGGACGCGGCAAGGACGCACGCGACGGTCGCGCTCGCGCGCAGTCGACGGTTCATCGCGCCACACACCTCGGTCCCCGGCTGTCCTTCTCGAGCCTGCTGACGACTACGCTAGTCGACAGAATCACCGGCGGTGTCAGGCATCCGGCCTCCGACCGCCGCACCCGCCCGTCCGGACAGGAGCCCACCCCGTGCCCGAGTCGAAGTCCCGCAAGAAGAAGAGCGCCCCGGCCGACCAGGCCGCGACCCCCGCGAAGGCGAAGGCGCAGGGCAACCCGCCCTGGCTCGTGCCCACGATGCTCGGCCTGATGCTCGTCGGCCTCGCGTGGATCGTCCTGTACTACCTGACGGCTCCCGGGATGGGGCTGCCGATCCCGGCGCTCAAGGGATGGAACCTCGCCGTCGGCTTCGTGCTGATCATCGGCGGCTTCGGGCTCACCACGCGCTGGCGCTGAGGACTTCCACGGGTGTAGTTCGTTCCACACCTGTGGACAACCCTGTGGGCAAGGCCCGGTGAGAACGGCTAGAGCCAGCCCACCGAGGCGTACTTCCAGACCGTCGCGGCGACGAGGACGATGGCGACCCCGGTCGGGAGCAGCCAGGCCACCAGCGCGTGCCGCTCGCGCGGTGCGAAGGCGAAACCTGCGCCCAACGCCAGCCCGACGACGAGCCCGCCCAGGTGGGCCTGCCATGCGACGTGCATCCCCGGGAAGACGAAGGGGATCGCCATGTTGATGGCGATCAGCACGAGGATCTGCGTCGCGCTGCGGCCCGTGCGCCGCAGCACCGGGATGATCGCGCCGAACAGCCCGAAGACGGCGCCCGACGCCCCCACCACGGCGGTGTACCAGGAGGCGCCCGCCGGGTCGGCCAGCAGCAGGTAGCCCACCGACCCGGCGATCGCGGACAGCGCGTACAGCGCGACGTAGCGCGCCCGGCCGAACGCCTGCTCGAGGAACGGGCCCACCAGCCACAGCGCGTACATGTTGAACAGGATGTGCAGCGGGCTCCGCGAGTGCAGGAACGCCGCGGTGAGGAACCGCCAGGGCTCGTCGAGCCCGACCGCGGGGGCGAACGCCCACCGCTGCGTCCAGTCCCCGCCCGTGACGAGCTGCAGCACCCAGCTGACGGCGCAGAGCCCCACGATCGTCAGCGTGACGACCGGCCGGCCTCCCCGCACCGTGCCGCCGAACATCGTGCGGGTGCTGGGCGCCGAGCGCGCGGCCTGGTTCACGCAGTCGACGCACTGGATCCCGACGGCGGCCGGGCGCTGGCACTCGGGGCACGTCGGACGGCCGCAGCGCTGGCAGCGCACGTACGAGACCCGGTCCGGGTGCCGCGGGCACACCGGCGGCGCCCCGGCGGGCTGCCCGGACTGCGGGGCGGGGGGTGTCGTAGAGATAGGTCGGCCCTCCAGGAGTCCGTAGCGCGGTCGGGGCCAAGACTCTCGGCGCAGTCGCGTTCACGCGCCCCAGGGGGCGCTCCACTTCGGGAGGGATACAACTGCGCCGAGAGTCTTGGCCCCGACCGCTCGACCTGGTGTCGGTCAGGCGGCGATGAGGCGGCGGTGAGGCCTGCTCAGTCCTCGATGGTGACGCTGTTGATGACGATGTCGGTGACGGGGCGGTCGCCGGGACGCGTCGGGGTGTTGCCGATCTCGTCGACGACGGCGCGCGACTCGTCGTCGGCCACCTTGCCGAAGATGCTGTGCTTGCCGTTGAGCCACGGGGTCGCGGCCGTGGTGATGAAGAACTGCGAGCCGTTGGTGCCCTCGACGGCGCCCGTGACGGGGTTGCGGCGCTTGCCGGCGTTCGCCATCGCGAGGATGTACTTGCCGTCGAACTGGAGCTCCGGGTGGATCTCGTCGTCGAAGGTGTAGCCGGGGCCACCGGTGCCGGTGCCCAGCGGGTCCCCGCCCTGGATCATGAAGTTGTCGATGACGCGGTGGAAGATCACGCCGTCGTACAGGGGGTCGTTGCGCTCGGCGCCCGTGGCCGGGTCCGTCCACGTCGTGGTGCCCTTGGCCAGCCCGACGAAGTTCGCGACGGTCTTGGGCGCGTGGTTCGGCAGCAGCTCGATGCGGATGTCACCGGCGGAGGTGTGGAGGGTTGCGAACATGTCCTCATCCTCTCACCCCTCCTCTCCCGCACCCTCACGACGCGGCTCGCGCGTAGCGCTGCAGGCCAGGGCACCTGGTGGCACAGTGGGTCCATGGTGCGAAAGAACGCGGGCGACAACGCCAAGGACAGTGCCAAGGACCAGGCCGAGAAGCTCGCCGCCAAGGTGAGCGACAAGATCAACGAGATCGACACGGAGAAGCTCAAGGGCTCCGCGACGGAGGCCGCCGCCGTGCTGGTCGACGTCGGTGCCCGGGCTGCGGGCGGCGCCAAGGACGCTGCCGGTCAGGCCAAGGAATGGGCGGAGCCACGGGTCGACAACTTCCTGGAGTGGCTCGTCCCGCGGGCCGAGAAGGCGTGGCGCGAGAGCGTCCTCGCCGCCGCCCCGCGGATCGAGAAGGCGGCCGACAAGGCCGGCCCCCTGGTCGACACGGCGCACGACAAGATCGTCGACGAGTACCTGCCGCGCGTCGTCGCCGCCTTCAACGATGCCGCGACCCGTGCGGGCGAGGCGGCCGGCGCCGCGGGCGCCGCAGCCGCCGACGCCGCGCGCGACGCCGCGGAGAAGGCCGGCCGCGCGGGCAAGAAGGCCGCGAAGAAGGCGGCCAAGGAGGCGGCCAAGGCTCAGGCCGCCGCCGAGAAGGCGGCCAAGGAGGCCGAGAAGTCCTCCGGCAAGGGCAAGGGGATCTTCTGGTTCCTCGCCCTCGCCGGCGCCGCCGTGGCCGGGTACGCCTTCTGGCGTCGTGCCCAGCCGCAGAACGACCCGTGGGCCGAGCCGTGGGAGCAGCAGTCCGGCCCCGACTTCGACGGCGCCGCCCGGGACGCCCGGCACGCCGTCGGCGACGCGGCCGAGGCCGTGGGCGAGGCCGCCGGGCACGCCGTCGCGAAGGGCCGCGAGGCCGCCGAGCGCGCCGGCGAGAAGGCCGCCGAGCTTGGCGAGGACGTCTCCGAGGCCGTGGACAAGGCCAAGGACAAGGCCGCCGACGCCGCGAAGAAGGCCACCAACCGCACGCGGTCCGCCGCCAAGAAGGACGGCGACGCCGGCGAGGGCGAGGGCGACAAGGCCTGACCCCACGCCGTCCCGGACGGCACCGCACCGGACACGAAGGCCCCCGCCGGCACGGCGGGGGCCTTCGTCGTGGATGGCCAGGACCCGAGGTAGTGACATATCGCAACTCGATATGGAAGTATCGCGTCTCGATATGACCCCGTGGTCGATGACGCCCGAGAGGACACCACTGTCATGGCGCGACGCCTGTTTCGGATCGGAGCCTGGCTCGCCCTCGTGGCCGCCGTCCTCACCGCCGCGATGACCGTCACGGCGGGAGTGCTCGGCGTCCTTGCGCTCACGGGCCGCGCCGACTACCCGGCTGACGTCAGCCTCGGGCCGCTGCACTTTCGGGACACGCTCGCGGTCCAGGTGGTCACGGCGTCGCCTGTCTGCCAGGAGTTCGACGTCACGAGCCTCAAGCCGAACGAGTACCCGGACGGTGACTTCTGCTACAAGATGATCCAGGACGGCGGGGACGAACGCTACGACCACGGCGTCGTCTCACAGGACTCCCGCCTCCGAGGCACGGAGGCGGTGCTCTCTGGTGAGATCCGCCTGGCGACCTCCGACGTCGGCTGGAACCCCTGGGTGGCCGCCCAGGTCGTCAAGAAGGTGATCGTCGGGGCCGTGATCGCCACCTGGCTCGCCCTGCTGTGGCGACTTCTCGCGGCCGCGGCCGCGGGGGACGCGTTCAGCGCCCGCACGGTGCGTCTCCTGCGCGCCCTGGGCTGGCTGACCATCGCGGCCGCCGTCCTCGCGCCGGCGTTGGACCACTTCACCGGCGCGCACCAGCTCGGGGGGCTCCACTTCGTGGGATGGGGCGAGCCGTTCCTCGAACCGGTGGGCACCCAGGGCTACCCCGGCGGCGTGAGCTTCGTCCAGCTCGCCCTGGGCGGCCTGGTGCTCCTGGTCGCGGAGATCTTCCGCCACGGCGCGGAGATCGAGGACGAGCGCAGGCTGACGGTCTGATGGCGATCGTCGTCCGGCTGGACCGGATGCTCCTCGAGCGACGGATGACGCTCACGGAGCTGGCCGACCGTGTCGGCATGACCGTGGCGAACCTGTCCATCCTCAAGACCGGCAAAGCGAAGGCGGTCCGGCTCGCCACCCTCGACGCCGTCTGCCGTGAGCTCGGCTGCCAGCCGGGCGACCTGCTCGAGCACGTCGACGGCCCGGGGGACTGACCCGGCGGGTACGCCGAAGGCCGCCCACCCGAGGAGCTCGGGTGGGCGGCCTTCTGCCGAGAGTGGAGCCAAGGGGACTCGAACCCCTAACCCCCTGCTTGCAAAGCAGGTGCGCTACCAATTGCGCCATGGCCCCGGGCGACCCGCGGGGCGGGCAACGGGGAGAGGCTCAGTCGATGGTGTCGGTGACCTCGGACCACAGGTCCCGGTCTGCCGTGTCCTCGTTGAGCCGGCGCCAGACCAGGTAGCCCGCGCCGAGCGCGAGCAGGAGGACGAACAGCTTCTTCATCATCTGCCTCCTCGTCACGACCGCCAGGCCGTGCGTGTCGGGCCCGGGCCTGGTGTGGCCTGGAGTGGGGCTAGGAGGACTTGAACCTCCGACCTCTTCCTTATCAGGGAAGCGCTCTAACCGTCTGAGCTATAGCCCCGAGCGCGCTCCCAGCGGGAGCGCGTGCAGCACGGAACATTACCGTACGCGGTGTCCCCGGCCCAAACCGGGAGCGCCCTCACGTGGTGTGACGTCGGTCCCGGCCGGCGCGGGGGTCACTCGTCCGTGAGCGTGAGGTGCACGCCGCCGACGAGCGCGGCCGTGATGTTGTACAGGATCGCCATGATCGTGGTCAGCGCCGTCATGAGGACGACGTTGACGATGGCGATCAGCACCGACAGCGACACGACGCGGTCGAACTTCACGAACTGCATGAGGTTCACGGCCTGCGGGCCGATCGTGTCGCTCATGAAGGCCTGGATCGTCGCGAACGTGCCCATGTCGTTGAGCACGTACCAGACGACCATCGTGGCGACGACGGTGATGAAGCCGATCGCGACGGAGAGCAGGAACGCGAGCTTCATGATCGACCACGGATCGACCCGCGAGACCGACAGGCGCACGCGACGGGGCCCGGTGCCCGCCGCGGCCCCGACCATCGGCGACGCCGCGGCGGGTGCCGCGGTCGGCGCGGCGGTGCCGTGCACCCCGCCGGCGGAGTAGTGCATCTCCGGGCGCGGCTCGGCCTGCTCGGGCTTCGCCGCCGGGGCGGAGGCGCTCCCCGTGGGCTCCTGCTCCTTGGCGGCGCCGTCCGGCATGACCGACTGGACCTTCTTCGCGGCGCTGCGCGCCGCGGCGAGCGCGGCGGCCGCGGCCTTGACCGCGCCCTCCTTGACGGGCGACGCGGGCTGCGGGGAGGTGGCCGGGGCGGCGGGAGCCTCGGGGGCAGGCGCCGGCACGGCCGCCTGCTCCTGCGTCGTCTGGAACGACGCCGGGGCCGCGGTCGAGCCGCCGCGCTGCGCGGCCGCGCCACCCACCGTCACGCCACGGGACGTGGAGCCCGGCGCGGGCGGAGGCGGGGGGACGGGGGCACGACGGTGCGTGGCGTCGTCGATCTCGGGCCCCCGCACGGGAGGCGCCGACGACGCCCTGGTCGACGCATGGTTCTCCGTCATCAGTCCTCGTCCCCGCTCGTGGTCGGCTCGTCGGCGGCCTGCTCGTCCACGCTAACCGACTCGTCGTCAGCACGACGCTCGACGTTCCGGGCCACCGCGATGATGCGGTCGCCGCGGTCCGGCTTGGCGAAGGTCACGCCCTGCGTGGTCCGGCCGGTGAGGTTCACCTCCGCGACCGCCGAGCGCACGATCTTGCCACGCTCCATGATGACCAGCACCTCGTCGTCCGGGTCTGTCACCAGGGCCCCCACGAGGTCTCCACGAGCCTCGACCAGGTTGGCGACCTTGATGCCGAAGCCGGCCCGGCCCTGGACCCGGTACTCGCCGACCGCGGTGCGCTTGGCGAAACCGCCCTCGGTCACGACGAACAGGTCGGTGCCCGGCGTCACGACGTCCGCGTTGAGCAGCTCGTCGTCCTCGCGGAACTTCATGCCGGTGACGCCCGACGTGGCGCGGCCCAGGGGACGCAGCGTGTCGTCGTCGGCGGGGAACCGGATCGACTGGCCCTTGCGCGACACGAGGATGAGGTGGTCGTCCGCGTTGACCAGGCGGGCCGCGACGAGCTCGTCGGGGTTTCCCTGCTCGTCCTCACGGAGGTTGATGGCGATGAGCCCGCCCGAGCGCGGCGAGTTGTACTCGCCGAGGCGGGTCTTCTTCACCAGGCCGCGGCGGGTCGCGAGGACCAGGTAGTCCGCGGCCTCGTAGTCGGGCAGGTCCAGAACCTGGGCGATGCGCTCGCCCGGCTGGAACGCCAGCATGTTCGCCACGTGCTGGCCCTTGGCGTCCCTGCCGCCCTCGGGCAGCTCGTAGCCCTTGGCGCGGTAGACGCGGCCGAGGTTCGTGAAGAACAGCAGCCAGTGGTGCGTCGTCGTCACGAAGAAGTGCTCGACGATGTCGTCCTCGCGCAGGGCGGCGCCGCGCACGCCCTTGCCGCCGCGGCGCTGCGCCCGGTAGCTGTCGGACCGCGTGCGCTTGGCGTACCCGCCGCGCGTGATGGTGACGACGACCTCCTCCTCGGGGATGAGGTCCTCGACCGACATGTCGCCGTCGAAGGGCAGGATCGTGGTGCGGCGGTCGTCGCCGTAGCGCTCGACGATGTCGTCGAGCTCGTCCTGCACGATCGTCCGCTGCCGCTCCGGCTTCGCGAGGATGTCCTTGTAGTCCTCGATCTCGCGCTGCAGCCCGTCGTGCTCGTCGATGATCTTCTGACGCTCCAGCGCGGCCAGACGGCGCAGCTGGAGGGCGAGGATCGCGTTGGCCTGCTGCTCGTCCACGTCGAGCAGCTCCATCAGGCCGGAGCGCGCCTGCTCGACGTCGGGGGAGCGGCGGATGAGTGCGATGACCTCGTCGAGCGCGTCGAGCGCCTTGAGGTAGCCGCGCAGGATGTGGATCTGACGCTCGGCCTCGGCCAGCAGGTACTCGGTACGGCGGCGCACGACCTCGATCTGGTGCGTGGTCCAGTGCCGCACGAAGGCGTCGAGGCTGAGCGTGCGGGGCACGTCGTCGACGAGCGCCACCATGTTCGCGCCGAAGCTGAACTGCAGCGGCGTGTGCTTGTACAGGTTGTTCAGCACGACCTTGGCGATGGCGTCGCGCTTGAGCACGATGACGAGGCGCTGGCCGGTGCGGCCCGACGTCTCGTCCCGGATGTCGGCGATGCCGGCGAGCTTGCCGTCGTTGACGAGGTCGGCGATCTTCGACGCCAGGTTGTCCGGGTTGACCTGGTAGGGCAGCTCCGTGATGACGAGGCAGATCCGGTTCTGGATCTCCTCGACGTTCACCACGGCGCGCATCGTGATGGAACCGCGCCCGGTGCGGTACGCCTCCTCGATCCCCTTGGTCCCGAGGATGGTGGCGCCGGTCGGGAAGTCCGGCCCCTTGATGCGCAGCATGAGCGCGGCGAGGAGCTCCTCGCGCGACGCGTCGGGGTTCGCCAGGTGCCAGCGCACGCCCTCCGCCACCTCGCGCAGGTTGTGCGGCGGGATGTTCGTCGCCATACCCACCGCGATGCCGGCGGAGCCGTTGACGAGCAGGTTCGGGAAGCGGGCGGGCAGGACGACAGGCTCCTGCGTGCGGCCGTCGTAGTTGTCCTGGAAGTCGACGGTGTTCTTCTCGATGTCCCGGACCATCTCCATGGCCAGCGGGGCCATGCGGCACTCCGTGTACCGCGGGGCGGCGGCCGGGTCATTGCCCGGGGAGCCGAAGTTGCCCTGGCCGGCGACGAGCGGGTAGCGCAGCACCCAGTCCTGCACGAGGCGCACGAGCGTGTCGTAGATCGCCGTGTCACCGTGCGGGTGGAACTTGCCCATGACGTCGCCGACGACGCGCGAGCACTTGGAGTACGCGCGGTCGGGGCGATATCCGCCGTCGTACATCGCGTAGAGCACGCGGCGGTGCACCGGCTTGAGGCCGTCCCGCACGTCCGGCAGCGCCCGCCCGACGATGACGCTCATCGCGTAGTCGAGGTAGCTGCGCTGCATCTCCAGCTGCAGGTCGACCTGGTCGATGCGGCCGTGCTGCACGGCGACCTGGCCGTCCGTCGTCTCGAGCGCCTCGTCGTCCGGGGCGCCGTCCGTCATGTCGGGACCGGGGGTCTCGTCCGTCACCGTCTACCTTCTTCCTGTCCTGCGCCGCCGGGGCGCGGGTTCCGTGTCCTCGAGCTCGATGTACAACAGCAGTCGCACTATCTGTACGACGCTGTCGGACCCGCTAGATGTCGAGGAATCGGACGTCCTTGGCGTTGCGCTGGATGAAGCTGCGGCGGGACTCGACGTCCTCGCCCATGAGCACCGAGAAGATCTCGTCGGCCGCGGCCGCGTCGTCCATGGTGACCTGCAGCAGCGTGCGGTGCTCGGGGTCCATCGTGGTGTCCCAGAGCTCGGTGTAGTCCATCTCGCCGAGGCCCTTGTACCGCTGGATGCCGTTCTCCTTGGGGATCCGCTTGCCGGCGGCGATCCCCTCCTTGAGGAAGGCGTCCCGCTCGCGGTCCGAGTACACGTAGTCGTGCGGCGCGTTCGACCACTTGAGCCGGTACAGCGGCGGCTGCGCGAGGTACACGTGGCCGTGCTCGATGAGCGGGCGCATGTACCGGAACAGCAGCGTGAGCAGCAGGGTGCAGATGTGCTGGCCGTCGACGTCGGCGTCGGCCATGAGCACGATCTTGTGGTACCGGAGCTTCGAGATGTCGAAGTCCTCGCCGATGCCCGTGCCGAACGCCGTGATCAGGGACTGGATCTCCTGGTTGGAGAGCGCCTTGTCGAGGCGGGCCCGCTCGACGTTCAGGATCTTGCCGCGCAGCGGCAGGATCGCCTGGTTGTGCGGGTTACGACCGCGGACGGCCGAACCGCCGGCCGAGTCGCCCTCGACGATGTAGACCTCGCAGTCCTCGGCCCGGTTGGACTGGCAGTCCTTGAGCTTGCCGGGCATCCCGCCCGAGCTGAGGATCCCCTTGCGGCGCGTGGCCTCGCGAGCCTTGCGGGCCGCGATGCGGGCCTGCGACGCCTGGATCGCCTTGCGGATGACGTCGCGCGCCTCGGTGGGGTGCGCGTCGAACCAGTCCACGAGCTTCTCGCGGACCACGCGCTGCACGAACGTCTTCGCCTCGGTGTTGCCGAGCTTCGTCTTCGTCTGGCCCTCGAACTGGGGCTCGCCGAGCTTCACGGAGATGACGGCGGTGAGGCCCTCGCGGATGTCGTCACCCGTGAGGTTGTCGTCCTTCTCCTTGATGATCTGCTTGTCGCGCGCGTAGCTGTTCACCAGGGTGGTGAGCGCCGCGCGGAAGCCCTCCTCGTGCGTGCCGCCCTCGGTGGTCGAGATGGTGTTCGCGAAGGTGTGCACCGACTCGCTGTACGAGGTGGTCCACTGCATCGCGATCTCCACCGAGATCTTGCGCTCGGTGTCCTCCGCCTCCACGTCGATGATCTCGGGGTGGACGAGCTCGGACTTCTTGGCGGCGTTGATGTGCGCCACGTAGTCCGTGAGGCCGTTGTCGTAGCGATAGGTGACCGTGCGGACGGGGTTCGCGGCCATCGGGTCCGTGGTGCCGTCGGCAGCCGTGACGCCGTCGTCGGCGGCGGGCTTGCCGGCCACCTCGTCGTCCGCCACGGCATGGCCGGCACGCTCGTCGCGCAGCGTGATCTGCAGGCCCTTGTTGAGGAAGGCGTACTGCTGGAAGCGCGAGCGCAGCGTCTCGAAGTCGTAGTCGGTGGTCTCGAAGATCGACCCGTCGGCCCAGAAGGTCTGCGTGGTCCCCGTGGCCTCGCCGTCGGCGAGGGGCTCCAACCGCTGCACCTCGGTGACCGGCTCGCCGCCGTCGCGGTACTCCTGCTGCCAGTGGTAGCCGTCCCGCTTCACCTCGGAGACGAACCGCGTGGACAGCGCGTTGACGACGGACATGCCCACGCCGTGCAGACCGCCGGAGACGGCGTACCCGCCGCCGCCGAACTTGCCGCCCGCGTGCAGGATCGTCATGACGACCTCGAGCGTGGGCTTGCCCTCCGTGGGGTGCATCGCCACGGGGATGCCGCGGCCGTTGTCGCGGACGCGGACGCCGCCGTCGTCCAGGAGGGTCACCTCGACGCTGTCGGCGTGGCCGGCCAGGGCCTCGTCCACAGAGTTGTCCACAATCTCGTACACCAGGTGGTGCAGGCCGCGTTCACCGGTGGAGCCGATGTACATGCCCGGGCGCTTGCGGACGGCCTCCAGGCCTTCCAGGACGGTGATGTTGCCGGCGTCGTACCCGCTCCCCGGTCCGGTGGCTCCGTCGGCGGCGACAGCATCAGGACGGGGGGTGTCGGTTCGGTCTGCCACAGGCGGAGCTGCTCCTCGGTCGTCGTGCACGCGCCGGCGCATCGTGCGGTGTTGCGGGCGACGCGGCGCTCAGGTTCCGGGCACGCACCCGACCGAGCCGTGCGAGAGAGGTCGGACCACGACCCGGAATGACCGTCCCAGTCTACCTGCCGGAGGCAAGGAAACGGCGGATTGACGCCGTTGGGGAGAAGTTCCGCACACGTTGTCCACAGGCGGGCGGCGACCCTCGTCGCGACTCGTTGTCCACAGGCTTTTCCCCAGCCCCGTCCACATCCTGCGGGGTGCACGCCCTCAGGGCGGTCTGCCCGGCTCCCGCCTGCCGGCGAGGCCGATGCGCCGCGCCCGGAATCAGCCGAACGTGTCCCGTGGGCCCGGCCCGCGCACGGACCGTCGCCCGCGACGGAAGCCCGGACCTGCCGGGCCCAGCACCGTGACCTGCTCGACCACACCCTCGCCCACCTCTTCGGCCAGACGGCGCAACAGGGTGGGGACGAGGAGCCGCACCTGCGTCGCCCACGCCGTCGAGTCCGCGCGCACCACGAGGACCTTCTGCTCGAACGTCTCCGGCTGGCAGTGGTCCGCGACCTGGTCGCCCACGACCTCCCGCCACCGGCCGATGACACCCCCCACGGAGACGTCCGCCGTCCAGCCCTTGTCGCGCATGAGGCGGCCCACCACCTCCGACAGCAGCTGCGGGTCGCGCGCGCCGGGCCCCTGGCCCGACATCCGAGGTTCCGCGAGCGGGGAGCGGCGAGCCGGCGAACCGGGACGCAGGCCCTTCGCGCGTGCGGCGGCCTTCGCCCTGTTCAATGCCTCGCGGGCCACGGCCGACGGTGGCGTGAGCTCCGTGCGGTCGACGACGGGGCGCGGGTCTGCGTCGGGACGGGCACGAGGGGTGGACGGGCCGTCGTCGGGGTCGTCGTCCACAGGGTCGTCCTCAGCCCGCACGACGCACCTCGCCGGGCGTCACCTCGAACCGGGCGCCCAGGAGCCCCTCGGGCACGTCGCCGGGCACCGCCGCGGTCACGAGCACCTGCCGCGCCGGCGCGACCAGCTCCGCGAGCCGCTCGCGACGGCGCACGTCCAGCTCCGCGAACACGTCGTCGAGGATGAGCACCGGGTCGGCGTCGGTGTCGAGATCCGGGTCCCAGAACGCGGAGTCGGGCACGTGCTCCGGGTCGTCACCACCACCGAGCAGGCGGTACGACGCCAACCGCAGTGCCAGCGCGAACGACCACGACTCGCCGTGGCTGGCGTATCCCTTGGCGGGCAGCCCGCCCAGGGTGAGCACCAGGTCGTCGCGGTGCGGGCCTACCAGGCTCACCCCGCGCTCGAGCTCCTGCGGGTGAGCGTCGGCCATCGCCGCGAGCATCGCCTTCTCCAGGTCCGCCGCCGTCGGGAGCGAGCCGGTGCCGTCGCCCGCCTCGGGGACGCTCGAGCGGTACGCAAGCTCGGCGTCGCCGTCCGCGTCGCTGACCTGCTCGTACGCCGCGGCGACGTGGGGACGCATCGCCTCCACGAGGGCCAGCCGCATCGCGAGGACCTGCCCGCCCAGCTGGGCGGCGCGGGCGTCCCACACCTCGAGCGTGCCGGTGTCCACAGCCCCGCCCCCGGACCTGCGGACGCCGCGCAGCGACTTGAGAAGCGCGGACCGCTGCCGCACCACCCGCTCGTAGTCGCTCAGGAGCCCCGCGGCACGGGGGAGGAGCTGCACCACGAGCTGGTCCAGGAACCGACGGCGGCCGTCGGGATCACCCTTGACGAGGGCCAGGTCTTCCGGCGCGAACAGCACCGTGCGCAGGATCCCCAGGACGTCGCGCGCCCGGCCCAGCTGGCCGCGGTTAACCCGGGCCCGGTTCGCCTTGCCTGCGGTGATCTCCAGCTCGACGGTCGACGCCCGCTCGCCCCGCACGATCCTCGTGCGGACCACCGCCCGCTCGGCTCCGGCGCGGATCAGCGGCGTGTCGTTCGCGACCCGGTGGCTGCCCAGCGTCGCGACGTACCCGATGGCCTCCACCAGGTTGGTCTTGCCCTGCCCGTTGCGGCCCACGAACGCGTTGGGGCCGGGCTCGAGCTCGACGTCGACCGCGGCGTACGACCGGAAGTCCAGCAGGGACAGGTGCGAGACGTACATCAGCGATCTCGACGGCCGGCGACCGGCCGGGTCACTGGGCCGGCTTGACCGCGTGCCCGCCGAACTGCTGGCGCAGCGCGGCCACGGCCTTCATCGCGGGCGACTCCTCCTGCCGGGACGCGAACCGGGCGAACAGCGCCGCGGAGATCACGGGCAGCGGCACCGCGTTGTCGATCGCCTCGTCGACGGTCCAGCGGCCCTCGCCCGAGTCGTCGACCCAGTCGTCGATGGCGGCCAGCGCCGGGTCCTCCTCGAGGGCCTTGACCATGAGGTCCAGCAGCCACGACCGCACGACCGTGCCGCGCATCCACGCCTTCATGGTGCCGTGGACGTCCGTCACGATGTCCTTCTTGGCGGCGAGGAGCTCGTAGCCCTCGGCGTAGGCCTGCATGAGGCCGTACTCGATGCCGTTGTGCACCATCTTCGCGAAGTGCCCCGCGCCGACCGCGCCCGCGTGCACGAAGCCCTCCTCGCGCGGCCCCTCGGGGCGCAGCGCGTCGAAGACCGGCATGAGCGCCTCGACGTGCGCCGCGTCGCCGCCGCACATGAGGCCGTAGCCGTTCTCGAGGCCCCAGACACCGCCGGAGACGCCGACGTCGACGTAGCCCACGCCGCGCTCGGCGAGCTCCGCCGCGCGCGCCTGGTCCTCCGGGTAGTGGGAGTTGCCGCCCTCGACGACGACGTCACCCTCGCCGAGCAGCGTGCCGAGCTCCTGGACGACGCCCCGGGTCGGGTCGCCGGCCGGCACCATCACCCACACCACGCGCCGGTCGGCGGGCAGGGCGGCCACGAGGTCCGCGAGCGACGCCACGTCGGACACCTCGGGCCGCGGGTCGTACCCCGTGACCTCGATGCCGCCGCGGCGCAGACGCTCGCGCATGTTGTTGCCCATCTTGCCCAGACCGACGAGTCCGATGTGGCTGACCATGGGTACCTCCGGGGGTGGGGCGAGACGAGGGTGCGGGCGAGAGGGCTGGCGCCCGTCAGCCGGCGAACCGGATGGGCACGAGCAGGTAGCGGTACTCCGACGAGTCCTCACCGTCGAGCGACTCCTGGCCGGTGAACTCCACCGGCTTGTTCGGGTGGGTGAAGGAGAGCCGGACGAAGTCGGTGCCGAGCGCGCCGAGCCCGTCGAGCAGGAACTGCGGGTTGAACGCGACCTGGATGTCCTCGCCGACCAGGACGGCCTCGAGGGCCTCCGACGCCTGCGCGTCGTCGCCCTGCCCGGCGTCCAGCACCACCTGGCCGTCCGTGAAGGACAGCCGGATCGGGGTGTTGCGCTCGGCGACGAGGGAGACGCGCTTGGCGGCCTCGATCAGGGGCGCGGTGGCGACGACGGCGTGGATCGGTGTCGCGTCCGGGAACAGTCGGCGCACGGGCGGGTAGTCGCCGTCCACGAGCTGCGACGTCGTGTGGCGGCCGCCCGCCTCGAACCCGATGAGGTCCACGCCCTGGCCCGTGGAGAGGCCCACGTTGACGAGCCCGCCGCCCCCGCCGAGAGACTTCGCGACGTCGGTGAGCGTGCGGGCGCGCACGAGGGCGACCGCGGAGTAGCCGGGGGTGGCCGGCGTCCAGGTCAGCTCGCGCAGCGCCAGGCGGTAGCGGTCGGTGGCGATGAGGGTGATGCGCTCGCCCTCGATCTCCATCCGCACGCCCGTGAGCAGCGGGAGGGTGTCGTCGCGGCTCGCGGCGACGCTCACCTGCGCGACGGCGTGCGTGAGCGCGTCGCCGGTGACGGTGCCGGAGAGCTCCGGCATCTGCGGCAGCGTCGGGTAGTCCTCGACGGGCATCGTCAGCAGCGTGAAGCGCGAGGCACCGCAGGTCAGCACGACCTTGGTCCCCTCGAGCGTGACGTCGACGGGCTTGTTCGGCAGGGCGCGGGAGATCTCGGCGAGGAGGCGGCCGGAGACCAGCACGGTGCCCGGCTCGGAGACCTCCGCGGGGATCTCGGCGCGCGCGGAGACCTCGTAGTCGAAGCTGGACAGCCAGATCGTGCCCGCCGTGTCCACCTCGATGCGGACGCCCGCCAGCACGGGTGCCGGAGGGCGCGTGGGGAGGGTGCGCGCCGTCCAGGTCACGGCCTCGGCCAGGACGTCACGCTCAACCCGGAACTTCATCCCACTCCTCGCGTTGTCGACTTGTCGCCGATCGATGGGCGGTCGAGGGTTCCGTCGTGACCCGGTGGGGGCCCGCCGACGTGATCCGACCTGCCTCGTCGTCCGAGCCAAACCCTACGCGAGACGGGGCCTCTTCGGCACTCGCGCGGAGGACCTGTGCTGTGGGCGGGTGCGCAACGCCGGCCGGCCTGATGAAGGTGTGGGGAATTTCTTGATGATCAGACGTTAGTCATCGTCATAGGGGTTGTGGATTCTGGGGACGAGCGATGTTTCCGCAGGTCAGAGGCACATCAGGCATGTGGAGGCCGTGGGGGCAAGTCTGTGGACGACGACTTGTGCCTGTGGGCGACCGATTCGATACCCACAGCCGTCCACCGATCAGGGTGTCGTCGTCCACCGATTTGGACTGTTGGTCCACATGCGTCCACAGCTTTGTCCACAGGTGTGCATCGCGCTGCCTGGGGATAACGCCCAGTTGTCCACGATGTCCCTCCACAGGGATGGGGACGATGACGACGGATCGGCGGTCTGGTGCGGCCGAGCCTGTGGGCGGTGATGTGGAGAAACGCCTGCGGGCCCGGTCCCACACCCTGTGAAGAGCGTGGTCGGGCCCGCGAGGAGCGTGGACGGTCAGCCGCGGTGCTGCTGCTTGATGCGGCTGGTGAGCTCAGTCACCTGGTTGTAGGTGGAGCGTCGCTCCGCCATCTGCCCGGCGATCTTCTTGTTCGCGTGCATGACCGTGGTGTGGTCGCGGCCGCCGAACTGCTGGCCGATCTTGGGCAGGGACAGGTCGGTGAGCTCGCGGCACAGGTACATGGCGATCTGCCGCGCCGTGACGAGGACGCGGGAGCGGGAGGAGCCGCACAGGTCGTCGATCGTGAGGCCGAAGTACGCCGCCGTCTGGGCGATCACCATCGACGGGGTGATCTCCGCCGTGTCGTCGTCGGTGATGAGGTCCTTGAGGACGATCTCCGCGAGGGCGAGGTCCACCTGCTGGCGGTTGAGGTTCGCGAACGCGGTGACCCGGATGAGGGCCCCCTCCAGCTCGCGGATGTTCGTCGAGATGCGCGAGCCGATGTAGCTGAGGACCTCCGCCGGCACGTCGAGACGCTCGCTCGCCGCCTTCTTGCGCAGGATCGCGATCCGGGTCTCGAGGTCCGGGGGCTGCACGTCCGTGATGAGGCCCCACTCGAAGCGGGACCGCAGCCGGTCCTCGAACCCGTTGAGCTGCTTGGGCGGGACGTCGGACGTGATGACGACCTGCTTGTCCGCGTTGTGCAGCGCGTTGAAGGTGTGGAAGAACTCCTCCATCGTCTGTTCCTTGCCCTGCAGGAACTGGATGTCGTCGATGAGGAGGACGTCGACGTCGCGGTAGCGGCGCTGGAACGCCCCCGCGCGGCCCTCGCCGATGCTGTTGATGAAGTCGTTGGTGAACTCCTCGGAGTTCACGTACCGCACGCGCACGTGGGGATAGAGGTTGTGCGCGTAGTGCCCGATGGCGTGCAGCAGGTGGGTCTTGCCCAGCCCCGAATCGCCGTAGATGAACAGGGGGTTGTAGGCCTTCGCCGGGGCCTCGGCCACCGCGACCGCCGCAGCGTGGGCGAACCGGTTGGACGACCCGATGACGAACGTCTCGAAGATGTACTTCGGGTTGAGCCGGGTCGGCTCGGCAGACTGCTTCGGGCTCGGCGGGAGCGGCGGCGCCTCGGGCTCGTCCGGGACACCCGGCTCCGGGGGAGCGGAGTAGTCCTGGGAGGGGCCGGTGAGGGTGTCGCTGCTCAGCTCGGGGTCGACGGTGATCCCGAACCGGATGTCGCGACCGAGCGTCGACGCCATCGCGGACACGAGCTGGTCGCGGACGCTGGTCTCGAGGTAGGCGCGGGTCTGCTCGTGCGGGACGGCGATGAAGACGGTGTCCTCGAGGATGGCCATCGGCTTCGCCAGCTTGATGAAGGCGAGCTGCCGGGCGGACATGTCCGGCCGTGCCTCGAGGGTGGCGAGCGTGTGTGCCCAGACATCGGTGATGTTCTCGTCCGGCTGGGCCACGGGCGTCGTCCTTCTGTCGTTCTGGATGGGCAGCGGGTCGCGAGTCTGCCACGCCCAGACTCCGTCCACAGCGTTGTCCACATGCTGTGGAACCTGTGGACAATGCTGTGGGTGACGACCGTACCGGGGCGGGAGGCGCGACGTCGCGCCGTGGTGCGTGAGGTCCTCCACATCGTAGCCACCGGGCGCGGCGGGACGCCCCCGGGCGGGTTTGACCTGAGGGGCCCGCACGGCGTAACGTCGGACAGCCGTTCCAGGTCCTTTCGCGCGCCCACAACTGGGCTGCCGGTCCTCGGGTCGGCCCGGTCGACGCCTCCACGTCCTGTACGCGTGCGACGACTGAGAACAGACCTGCATCGTCGAGGAACTGACGGTGTGCCTCCCCGACGTTTCTTGGAGTACCTCGTGAGCAAGCGGACCTTCCAGCCGAACAACCGTCGTCGTGCCAAGACCCACGGCTTCCGGCTGCGCATGCGCACCCGTGCCGGCCGCGCCATCCTGGCGAACCGTCGGCGCAAGGGTCGCGCCGAGCTCTCTGCCTGACGCATGTTGCCCGCGGCGCACCGAATGCGCCGTTCCGTCGACTTCGAACGGGCGGTGCGCCGCGGCACGCGTGCAGGACGATCGACCGTGGTGGTGCATCTCCTCGTCGACCCCGACACCGGCCCGACGGCCGGTGTTTCTGGTGTCGCGAGCCCTGCGCCGACACAGGTCGGTCTTGTCGTATCCAAGGCCGTGGGGAACGCCGTGCACCGTAACCAGGTGAAGCGCCGCCTGCGGCACGCCGCCGCGGAGCACCTCGAGTCGCTCCCCGCCGGCTCGCGCCTCGTCGTGCGGGCGCTCCCCGCCTCGAGCTCCGCCACGTACGCCGAGCTCGACAGCGACCTCGCGGGCAGCCTGGACCGGGCCCTTGCGCGCGCCCGGAGAGCGTCGTGACCGCCTCGACGGTCGGGCGCGGGCGGGACGCGCTGAGGAACCTGCCCGCGGCAGTCCTCATCGGTGTGATCCGGGTCTACCAGTCGGTGATTTCCCCGCTGACAGGCCCCACCTGCAAGTACTACCCGTCGTGCTCGCAGTACGCGGTCATCGCGATCCGTACGCACGGCACGCTGCGGGGGACAGGTCTCGCGCTCTGGCGCATCCTTCGATGCAACCCCTGGAGCCTCGGCGGCGTCGACGACGTACCGCCCGCTCGTGGCAAGCACGCCGACACCGCCGTCGACGCGCCGGCCCACGAGCACCGCGGCGCAGCTCGCCACTGACCATCCCGGACCGCGCCGCCGGGGACCGCAGAGACTTTTCCGACAGAGGAGACACATCGGGATGGATACCATCCTCTACCCCATCGAGTGGGTCGTGGCCTGGATCATGTACGGGGCCCACGCACTCTTCACGACCCTCGGGATGCAGGACGGTCCGGGCTGGGCCTGGGTGTTCTCGATCGTCGCGCTGACGATCGTCATCCGTATCGCACTGATCCCGCTGTTCTTCAAACAGATCAAGGCCTCGCGCGGCATGCAGATGATGCAGCCGGAGCTGCAGGCCGTGCAGAAGAAGTACAAGGGCAAGACGGACCCGGCGTCCCGCGAGGCCATGGGCCGCGAGACGATGGAGCTGTACCGCAAGCACGGCACCAACCCCATGGCGTCCTGCCTGCCGATCCTGCTGCAGTCGCCGATCTTCTTCGCGCTGTTCCGGGTGCTCAACCACCTGTCGGCGATCGCGGACGGTTCCTACCGGACGATCGGCCCGATCGACCAGCGCGTCGCCGCGGACATCGAGCACTCCAAGCTCTTCGGGGCCCAGCTCTCCGACGTGTTCCGCACCACGGACTCGACGACGGCGCGGATCGTCGTCATCTGCCTCATCGTGCTGATGAGCGCCACCATGTTCTTCACCCAGCGCCAGCTGACCATGAAGAACATGCCGAAGGCCGCCCTCGAGGGGCCGATGGCGAGCACGCAGAAGATGATGCTCTACATCCTCCCGGTGATCTTCCTGATCTCGGGCATCAACTTCCCCGTGGGTGTGCTCATCTACTGGGTCATCTCGAACCTGTGGTCGATGGGCCAGCAGTTCTACACGATCAAGAAGATGCCCGCGCCGGGGTCGGAGGCCGAGCGTCTCCTCAAGGAGAAGCAGGCTCGCAAGGCCGCCGCCAAGGGCGCCATCGAGGCCGCCCCGGAGCCGGAGCCCGAGCAGCCCCGGGGGCAGCGTGAGCAGCCCAAGCGCAAGAACCGCCAGAAGCGCCGCTGAGCAGCGAGAGGAATCGACACCGATGACGACGGACACTCCCGTGGACCAGGGGCCCGAGCGCACGGCGCGCCTTGAGGAAGAGGGCGAGATCGCCGCGGACTACCTCGAGGAGCTCCTCGATATCGCGGATCTCGACGGCGATATCGACCTGGACATCCAGCACGACCGCGCTGCGGTCGAGGTCGTGGCCGACGAGGGCGAGGACCTGTCGGCGCTCGTGGGGCAGGACGGCGAAGTGCTCGAGGCCCTGCAGGAGCTGACGCGGCTCGCCGTGCAGGCCCGCACGGGCGAGCGCAGCCGCCTCATGCTCGACATCGGCGGCTTCCGCGCCGCCCGCCGGGAGGAGCTGACGGCGCTGGCCGAGTCGGCCGTCCAGCGGGTGCGGGAGTCGGGTGAGGAGGTCGAGCTCGACCCCCTGAACGCCTTCGAGCGCAAGGTGGTGCACGATGCCGTCGCTGCCGCCGGTCTCGTGAGCGACTCGCGTGGCGTGGAGCCGTCGCGGTACGTCGTGGTGCAGCCGGCTGTCGATCCCGGAGCGACGCCCGCTTCCTGATGTGGACCTCGAGAGCCCGTTGTTTCACGTGAAACGACGGGCTCTCGTCATGAGTGGACTGAAACGAAAGGTGCGGAGGATGACGGACGACGTGACGGACGATGCCGCCGACGACGTGCGCGACGAGGAGCTCGGACGGAGCGATGCCGTCCGCGACTACTTCGGTGACCGGTACGAGCTCGTCGCGCAGTTCGCGGCGAACCTGCGCGCCGAGGGCGAGCTGCGCGGGCTCATCGGTCCCCGCGAGGTCGCGCGGCTGTGGGAGCGCCACATCCTGAACTCCGCGGCGGTCACGCCGTACCTCGGGGACGCCAGGTCGGTCGCCGACATCGGCTCGGGGGCCGGACTACCCGGCATCATCCTCGCGATCCAGAGCCCGGACGTCGAGTTCTCCCTAATCGAGCCGATGGAACGACGGACGGCGTGGCTCGAAGAGGTCGTTGAGGACCTCGGGCTCACGAATGTGCAGGTCAAGCGGGGGAGGGCCGAGGAGTACCACGACGCGTTCGAGGTCGACGTGGTGACCTCCCGTGCGGTCGCGGCCCTTGGCAAGCTGGCGCGGATGAGCCTCCCGCTGGTGCGGCGGGGTGGCGCCATGGTCGTCCTCAAGGGGCGGAACGTCGAGCGCGAGCTGGAGCCCGCCCGCAAGGTACTGCGCGCGTTCAAGACGGCGGAACCGGAGATTCTGGTGGGGCGGACGATCGACGTCGTCGAGGACACGACCATCCTGCGCATCCGGCGGCCCTGACGTGCTGGGCGGGCGCCGCAGCGCCGTTCATGCGACCAGTCCTTCGGCGATCTGAGCCGGCCGGAGTTTTGCCCCCGTCGCGCCCTCAGCGAGGCCGTAGAGTGAGCGCGGAGCATCCGGTCGACGGCGGCAACGCTCGCGTCGGTCCGGGCAGGAAGTCTCTGTGACGAACCGGAGGAGTGGCACGTGAGCACGAGTACGGAGCACGTCGACGACGTCCCGCGTCACGACGGGACCGTGGCGAGCGATCCGCACGTTTCACGTGAAACAGTGCCCGGCCTCACGTGGGCACCCGGTGGACTCCCTCCGGTCATCGACGGGCATCGGGCAGCGCTCGTCGCCTCGGTCCCGGACGCGGACGAGTCGACACCGCTGGCGGCGCAGCTGGCGATCGACGCCCGACGGCGCATCGAGCTCCAGGGCAGGCAGTTCCCGCGCCCGGATCGCACGCGCATCATCACGGTCGCCAACCAGAAGGGTGGCGTCGGGAAGACGACGACCACCGTGAACATCGCGGCAGGTCTGGCACAGTCCGGCCTCAAGGTCCTGGTCATCGACAACGATCCGCAGGGCAACGCGTCGACCGCGCTCGGGCTCGAGCATCGCGCGGGAACGCCGTCGATCTACGAGGTCCTGGTCGAGGACGAGCCGCTCGAGGACACGGTGCAGGAGTGCCCGTCGGTCCCGGGCCTGTACGGCGTGCCGGCGACCATCGACCTGTCTGGCGCCGAGATCGAGCTCGTCTCCTTGGTTTCACGTGAAACACGCCTCCGCCGCGCGTTGGACACCTACCTCGCCCGGCGTGAGGAGCGGGGGGAGGAGCGGATCGACTACGTGCTGGTCGACTGCCCCCCGAGCCTGGGGCTGCTGACAGTCAACGCGTTCGTGGTCGGCCGCGAGGTACTGATCCCGATCCAGTGCGAGTACTACGCGCTGGAGGGGCTGAGCCAGCTGCTAAAGACCATCGAGCTCATCAAGGCCCATCTGAACCCTGAACTGAGCGTCTCGACGATCCTGCTCACCATGTATGACGGGCGCACGAACCTCGCTCAGCAGGTCGCGGCCGAGGTTCGGGAGCACTTCCCCCAGCAGACGCTCCGGACGACCGTCCCGCGGTCCGTGCGCATCTCGGAGGCGCCGAGCCATGCGCAGACGGTCATGACGTATGACCCCGGATCGACCGGGTCGCTCGCGTACCTCGAGGCAGCGCGCGAGCTCGCCGAGCGTGCGCCGCGGCGCGCTGACCTGGGATAAGGCTCGATGATTCGCCACGGAGCGGGCGCGTTGACGCCCAGGGGCTTCACGTCACGCCGCGCCGCGGAGGCTGACGCATGGCATGGTTCGCGCCAGCGGGGTCGCGACCGTACTTTGACGACGACGAGGGGAACGCGGGGCCCCATGGTTCAGGAGGCTGGAGCATGAGTCAGAAGAAGCGTGGTCTGGGCCGCGGGCTCGGTGCGCTGATCCCGTCGGGGCCGGAGGGTGATCGTCCGGTCGACGTCTTCTTCCCGGCGGGGGAGCCCCGAGAGGGTGGGGCCGCGAGCGGGGCTGCCGCGACCATGCCGGCGGATCGCCCGAGCTCCGACGGAACGGAGGAAGGCGGCCGCAGCAGCCGTCGGTCGGCGTCATGGGACTCGGCGATCGCAGGCGGTCGGCTGAGCATCCGAACCGGAGGCGAGGCGCCGGCTCGTGGCGAGGCGCAGGGGTCTGCTCCCGAGGCGGCGTCTGGCGCAGTGCTCACGGAGGTCGCCGCCACCACTGTGGACACGGAGACGCGGGACGCGAATGAGACGACGCGTGAGGACGACGCCTTCGGTGCAGATTCCTTGTCGCTCGGGCTGATCACGAGCATCGCCCTGCCTGATCTGGGAGAGGATGGGGCAGGGCCGGAGCCGGGAACGCCCATGGACGAGCCGGGCGTCCACGACGCTGGGGGATCGTCGAGTGGGGAAGCGGAGCAGGGCGACCTCGTTCCCGTCGAGGACGACGTTTCACGTGAAACCGAGCTGGCGCCGGTTCCTGGCGCACGGTTCGCGGAGATTCCGGTCGAGGCCATCCGGCCGAACACCTGGCAGCCGCGCTCGGTGTTCGACGACGGTGAGCTCGACGAGCTGGTCGCCTCGATCTCCGAGATCGGCGTGCTGCAGCCGGTGGTCGTCCGTCCTGACGCCGCTGACCAGGACCGATACGAGCTCATCATGGGCGAGCGCCGGTGGCGTGCTTCGCAGGTAGCCGGCCTGGAGACCATCCCGGCGATCGTCCGCGAGACGGACGACAGCGACATGCTGCGGGATGCGCTGCTCGAGAACCTGCATCGTGCCGCGCTGAACCCGCTCGAGGAGGCTGCCGCGTACCGCCAGCTCCTCGATGACTTCGGGTGCACCCACGAGGAGCTCGCCACGCGGATCGCCCGGTCGCGGCCCCAGATCTCCAACACGCTGCGACTTCTGAAGCTCCCGCCGCTGGTCCAGCGGCGAGTGGCCGCCGGCGTGCTGTCGGCGGGTCATGCTCGTGCGCTGCTG
Organism: Isoptericola sp. NPDC060185; assembly: GCF_042728595.1. Classification (NCBI taxonomy): domain Bacteria; kingdom Bacillati; phylum Actinomycetota; class Actinomycetes; order Micrococcales; family Promicromonosporaceae; genus Isoptericola; species Isoptericola sp. NPDC060185. Next base: position 24,789 of record NZ_JBHWYY010000009.1, read on the forward strand.
TCGCTGACCGACGGTGCGGAGATCGAGCGCCTGGCGCAGCGGATCGTGTCGGAGGGCCTGTCTGTGCGGGCGACCGAGGAGATCGTCACGCTGCTGACCAGCGGCGATGGTGAGCGGACGACGCGCCGAGCGCCGCGGGCCGGGCAACGGAGCGAGGCGATGGACGAGCTCGCGACGCGCCTCGCGGACCGGTTCGAGACGCGTGTGAAGGTGAACATCGGCAAGACCAAGGGACGGCTGACCGTGGAGTTCGCGTCGGTCGAGGACCTCAACCGGATCCTTGGCGTCATGGCTCCGGAGGATCCCGGACTCCTTCGCTCCTGACCCCCGATCTTGTTCGACGGGCACTGCCTCCCGATGGTGAGGTGGTGCCCGTCGTCACGTCGCGAAACGTGTCGACCGAATCTCCCTGCCCGCCCCGCCGCGCTTGGGAAGGAGAAGCAGGGCACAGCCGATTCTCCGGAACGGGGCGTGGCGCGGATGTGCATCGCGGTGCAGACCGGCAGAAGGTGTGTGGGCACCGATCGTCGGACGGCGCTGTTTCACGTGAAACAGGAATCCGCGGACTCAGCGTGCACAACGGCACAGCGGTTCCGCAGAGGTTGCGACGGGTCGAGCGCGGGTGGCGCAGGACGTCGATGCGGTCGTGCACCCGCCGGCCAAAGGGTGTTCGCGTGCGTCAGTACTGGTCTGTGCGTCGGTCGGCCAGGCGACGTGCCCCAGCGAGGCGGGGTCCGGTGGGGTCGGCTGCGTGATCGGGCTCGGCCTTCTTCTACGCCCTTCCCGGTGAGGCGTCTAGCTGCGAGTCGGAGTCTGGGGACGCTCGCGTTCGGCGCGTCGGCAGACGAGCGCGGTTCCTCGAGATCGCCCGTGGGATCGGACTGCCTGGTGTTCGGACCTCGACGGATGCGCGGAGAGCGCGGGTGGTGTCGGCAGTAGTCGTGCGGCAGATCCGGAACGAAGGGCGGTCGGGGAGGGTGGTTCTCATCCGGGCGCGACCTGTGGCTGAGGTGCGCCGGCAGCCGTGCCAGCTCGGTTCCGCTGGAGTGGAGCGGTGACGTGAAGTCCCACGCCCGGGCCGACGACGAGGCAAAGGTCGACGCGAGACAGCGGGGTGCTGCAGCGCCTTGACGAAGCGCCCGCGGTCGGAGATCGCTGACCTGGGGCACGCTCCGGGGTTCGCTGCTCGGCTGGGAAGACGGCCTACTGATGCACCAACGAGCGCCGCCTCGGATGATGGCCTTCGCGCGGAGCTTCGATGGATCGCTCCGGCGCCGGTCGGCGCGGGCAGACGTGTCACTGCGTGCGGCGGTGTGGGTGCGAAGTCCTGGTGACGTTCCACGTGAAACATTCCGCCTGAGCGCGCACCTGCCCCTGCCCTTCGTGCCTCCCGTCCGAGGACCGGCCCTTTGCCGGTGCTTCGCCTCCCTGACGGACGTGGACTTGGCCCCGAATCTGATCCCGGTCATGGCGTGGTGCACGGCGCAGGCTTGGACGAACTGACGGTAGGCAGCCCGCGAGCTCTCGGGACGGCGAAGGGAAGCGGCGGATCCCGGCCTGAGGCGGCGACCTTCGGAACGCGGGCACAGTCGCGGCACGTCGAGCGGGCGTCGGCAGGACCGAGCGGAAACTCGGGGTGGCGGTGTCGCTCTGGGCCCACGTGTCGCGTCGACGACCGCAGGTCGCGACCGTCGAAGCCTCGTGACCAGGGAACTCACCCCAGGCCGACCGATCGGGATGGCAGCCGGGTCCAAACCTGATGGCGCCGGGTGGGTAGGTGCCGGCACCAGGGGCCTCGGTCGTCCTGGCCCACCAGAGCCGTGAGGTCGCACGAGCCTCGACGGGGGCCCAGTTGGGCCGGCCTTGCCAGCAGGTGCGACGCGGCGAGCGCCCCGACGCCATGACGCCGGGTCAAGTCGTCGTCCATCTCGAAAGTAGCGGAACGCGGAGGGCGCGTCAGGGCCTCAACGACCAGGCCTCGACGGCGGCAACGTGCCCATCCTGACGTGCCCATCCTGACGTGCCCATCCTGACGTGCCCATCCTGACGTGACTGGCACCTGCGGTGTCCGGCATGGCCCGTCAGACGGGGACCGTCCGGCGGGGCCCGTCCCGACATGGTCCAGCGGGGAGGAGCTGTGCGGTGCGGGCCTGTCCAGCACGGCGTCCGTCCAGCACGGCGTCCGTCCAGCACGGCGTCCGTCCAGCACGGCGTGCCACCGATCAGTGAGGGCCGGGCACGGAAGGGAAGGAGGTGCGTCGCCCTGGCCAGCAGGGCGCGAACCGGAGCACCTTTCTCTGCTTTCAGCACCTCCGTCGCATAGCGTCACTATCGTCAGGAAACGGACCAATCCGGGATCGCAGGACTCGACCGCAGGATGGCGGCGCTGGGGGCGGCAGGCCGGCCTGACCGATCCCGCGCCTGTGGTGGTGATCGGGAACGACGCAGGTCGGAGGACAACCGCGGGCGAGGTCCGGGTCACCGACCCATCGGCGAGCCCCACGGTTTGCCCTTCCCGGCGCCGCCGAGGAGTGCCGCTCGTTCTGGCCGGTTGACCGCAGACGACGGGAGGGTGCCGGCTCGGGCAGAGGGGGCATGGGGATGCGGCACTAGGAGGCCGAGCCCCGCCGCGCGCCCGGTGGCTGGTAAGGGCGGGAAGCAGGGAGCGCACCGCTAATGGACGGCGGACGCCCTCGACCGCACCCTATGCGCAGAGGATCTCGGAGACCGGCGCGTCGACCACGGGGGACGACCCTGGTACGGGGATCTGCGAGCCGGGGCCCACGATCCGGGGCGGCGCTGACCCTCCGAGTCCGGAGACGCCGACGGCCGGGCCCGTTTCACGTGAAACAGACCCGGCCGTCGGGAACGATCAGGCGCTCGGCGCGAGGACCGCGTCGATCTCCTCCTGGAGGGCGCGCTTGGGGCGGGCGCCGATGACGGACTTCACGAGCTCGCCACCGGAGTAGACGTTGAGCGTCGGGATCGACGTGATGCCGTAGGCCATGGTGGTGGCCTGGTTGGCGTCGGTGTCGAGCTTGACGATCTTGATCTTGCCCTCGTACTCGTCGGAGAGCTCCTCGAGGATCGGAGCGACCATGCGGCAGGGGCCGCACCAGGTCGCCCAGAAGTCGACCAGAACGGGGACGTCGGACTCGAGGACCTCGGTCTTGAACGTGTCGTCGGTGACGGCGACGGTAGCCATGTGTCGCTCCTTCGGTGCGTGGTGGGGAAAGGTCAGCCGGCGACCGAGTCGAGGGCGGCGGGCAGCCCGTCGGGGTTCGGCACCGCCGGGGTGCCTGCGACGGACGTCTTGCCCTCGTCGTCGGCGAACTCGGTGAGGTAGGACTGGGCGTCGAGCGCGGCCGCGCACCCCGAACCGGCGGCGGTGATCGCCTGGCGGTAGGTGTGGTCGACGGCGTCGCCGCAGGCGAAGACGCCGGGCAGGTTGGTGCGGGTGGACCGGCCCTCGACGAGGATGTAGCCCTCGTCGTCCAGGTCGATCTGGCCCTTCACGAGGTCGGTGCGGGGGTCGTGGCCGATGGCGACGAACAGGCCCGTCGTGTCGAGCTCGCGCTCCTCGCCGGTCACGGTGTCGCGGAGCGTGATGCCGGCGACCTTGTCCTCGCCGGAGATCCCGGCGACCTCGCTGTTCCAGGCGAACTCGATCTTGGGATCGGCCAGGGCACGGTCAGCCATGATCTTCGAGGCACGGAGCGAGTCGCGGCGGTGCACGATCGTCACCTTGGAGGCGAAGCGCGTGAGGAACGTGGCCTCTTCCATGGCGGAGTCGCCGCCGCCGACGACGGCGATGTGCTGGTCGCGGAAGAAGAAGCCGTCGCAGGTCGCGCACCAGGAGACGCCGCGTCCGGAGAGCTGCTTCTCCTCGGGCAGGCCGAGCTCGCGGTACGCGGAGCCGGTGGCCAGGATCACCGCGCGGGCGCGGAAGGTCTCGCCGCCAAGCGTCACGACCGTCTTGATGTCGCCGGTCAGCTCGACCTGCTCGGCGTCGTCCCAGAGCACACGGGCACCGAACTTCTCGGCCTGCTCGCGCATGGCCTCCATGAGGTCCGGCCCCTGGATGCCGGCGGGGAAGCCGGGGAAGTTCTCGACCTCGGTGGTGTTCATCAGCGCGCCACCGGCGGTGACGGAGCCGGCGATCACGACGGGCGCCAGGCCGGCGCGCGCCGCGTACACGGCAGCCGTGTAGCCGGCCGGGCCCGAGCCCACGATCACGATGTCGTGCACGGTGCCCTCGGGGGTGGCGGTGGTCGGCTGATCGGTCACGTCTTCTCCTGGTCTGCTGGTGTGTCGCGCACCTGGTATGTCGCGTACGAGGGCGCCATCGCCGTCAACACGGCGAGGGGGTGCGGTGTTCCCGGGCGACGGTGCCGCCGCCCGGGAACGGGTCACGAGAGGACGATCTCGTTGAGCTCGAGGTAGTTCTTGCCGTTGGTCACGGGGAGCTCGGTGATCCACAGGACGAACGAGTCCGCGACCGTCTCCTCGGACAGGTCGAGCTTGGTCTCCGAGCCGAACGAGCCCTCGGCGAGCACGGGCCCGTCGGTGGGCTTGTCCCGCGACGTGGCGCGCACCTCGACGTGCCCGCCGGAGGAGTTGGTGTTGAGCGTGATGGACGAGACCGGCGCGGGCTTCTCGAGCTCCACGACGTACCCGACACCGGTGCGCAGCCCGGCGAAGTCGGGGGAGTTGAAGTACATCGTGTACCAGAAGGTCGACGGGTCGCCGTCGTAGGCGAGGTCCACGGCCTCCGGGTGCTGGCCGTCGCCCTCCGGGTCGAGCTGGTCGCCCGACTTGATGACGGGCCGCGCCTCGGCGGTCTCCGTGGGCGTGGTCGACTCGTCGTCGCTGGGCTCCTCGGAGCCGCCGCCCTGGTTGGCGGCCTGGGTCGGCGCCGGGCTCTCGGCGACCGGGGCGTCGTCCATGGGGGACAGGGCGTTGGACACGGCCCACAGCGCGCCGGCGAGGACCAGCACGACGACGAGGCCGAGGACGATCGGCGTCGGGTTCACGCCGCGTCGCTTGGGCGCAGGGGAGGAGGCGAAGCCGCCCGTGTCGGTGCGCGGCTCGCCCCCGCCCGGCGGCGGGGGCACGGGGGCGTGCGCCGTCTGCTGCTGCGGGGCGGCGTACGCCTGCGTGGCATAGCCCGCGGGCGCGGCGCCGTAGGCCTGCGTGGGCTGCTGGGGCGTGGTGCCCTGCTGCACCGGCGCCATCGCGGCCGTCGCCTGGGCGGGCGGCGGCGGGACGGGCGACTGCGGGGCCGTCTGCGGGCCGGCCGGCGGCAGCGCCTGCGTGGCCTGCGCGGCGGCCTGACCGGCGACGGCGGCACCGCCCACGGCACCCCCGACCGCGGCGGACCGGGCGATCCGGCCGCTCGACGGCCGGCGAACGGGGGGCGCGGGCGGCGGCGTGCCGGGCCGGCCGGCACCGTTGCTCCCCGCGCCGAGGACGGAGGACCGGACCGGCGGCTCCGTCGGCGGCTGCACGAACTGCGGCAGCGACGCGACGACGGACACCTCGCCCCACGGGGCGAGCGCGGCGACGACGTCGCCCGGGTTGGCGGGCGCGTCCGGGGCCTCGGCCCCGAAGGTGCGCCGGACGAGCGTGTCCAGCTCCTGGTCGACGTGCGGCACGAGCGCGGAGACCGGCACGACGCCGTTCGCGTCCGTCTGGGCGGGGAGGGGGCGGACCGCGTCGCCGGCGATCCAGGGCTCGTCGAGGGAGTCGCCGGGCCACCGCGCCGTGAGCGCGTAGTAGGCGAGGGCGACCAGGTCGCGCGCGTCGGCGGCCGCGGCAGCGGCGCCGGTGGTCGTCCGGCCGCCGTCCACCCCGGCGAGCGCGGCGTCGATACCGAGCCCGGTGACGACGACACGGTGCCCGTCCACGCGCACGGCCTCCGGGCGCAGGGCGAGGTGGTGCACCCCGCGCTGGCCGGCGGCCTCGAGCGCGGCGGCGGCCTCGCCGACGACGGCGCGCGCCTGCTGGGCGTCGACGAGGCCGCTGGAGACGACCTCCGTCAGCGACGACCCGCGGTACGGCTCGGAGATGATGTAGCTGCGCTGGCCGCTGCCGAGGTCGGTGCTGCCGACGTCGAGCACGCGGGAGAGGCGGGGGTCGGCGACGAGCGCGGCCCGGCGGGCGGCGTCGAGGGCGGCGGTCGCGTACGGGCCGTCGACGAACGTCACCCGGACCGGGCGGTCCAGGATCTGGTCGTGCGCCTCCCACGCCTCTGCTGCAGCGAGGTCGGTGGCTGCGGGCTGCACGAGCCGATAGCGATCGACCATGACGGTCCCGGGATGGGCGGTGCTCACCTGGACTCCTCGGTGGGGGTTCGGGGGGAGGGTGTCCTCCGGTCCATCGGACCATCGTACGGGCGGGCCGGTGACCCCGAGGCGGTGCCCGCCGGGCGCGCCTGCAGGGCCCTCACGGAACCTTCCCGAGCCGGGCACGCGCGTGCGGTCATCGCTTGATCCGGCGGAGGACGGGCGCCAGCGCGTCGTCGAGCTCGCGCACGCGCAGCGCCTTGAGGGACAGGACGTAGCCGGCCACCATCACGACGCCGGCGACGGCCGTGACGAGGACGGAGTGGCCCCACGACGTGACCACGTAGCCGTCCATGAGGCGGACGGCCAGCCACCCGAGCAGCGCCGCGACGCCCGCGCCGACCGTGGCCCGGACGTACAGCCGCATCACCCTGCGGCCGTCGATGCCGTGCAGCTTGCGCCGCATGCCGCGCACGCGCAGCAGCAGCGAGATCCAGGTGGACACCGCGTACGCGCCGCCGGCGGCGACCGCCCACCAGGTGACCGGCAGGACGCTGACCGCGACCCACAGCACGGCGACCATGGAGACCGTCGCGATCACCTGGATGCCGAAGATGGAGCGGCCGTCCTCGAACGCGAAGTACATCCGCCGGACCATCACCGTGGCGCCGAGGGCGACGATGCCGACGGCCATCGCCTGGATGATGGGCGCGATCGCCGCCACGCCCGTGGTTCCTGCCGTGGGGAGCAGGGCCGCGGTGAGCGGGACCGCGAGCACGGCCAGCGCCGCGGCAGAGAACACCGAGAAGATGCCCGCCGACCGCATGCCCAGGGACATGTCGTTGCGGACGCCGTCGAGGTCGCCGGCGTGCACGGCCGCCGTCATCCGGGGGAAGAGGACCGTGATGATGGAGACGACGACCAGCGAGTGCGGCAGCAGGTAGATGGTCATCGCCTGCGTGTACGCCATGTTGCCGGCGACGGCGTCGTCGGTGCCCGACGCCGCCCAGAGCACGTTCGACAGGTACATCACGCCCAGCTGCTCCAGGACGACCGCGCCGATGGTCCAGCCCACGACGGTGCCGGCGGCACGCAGGCCGATGCCGCGGAAGCCCCAGCGGAACCGCCATCGGAAGCCCGTGCGCCGCAGGGCGAACACGAGAACCACCGCCTGCGCGGCGATGCCGAGCGTGGCGGTGCCCGCGAGCACCACCGTCTGCGCCGAGGACCAGGTCGAGAGGTCGGTGATGCCCCGCTCCGGGGCGGCGCCCCACACCACGAGGAACGCGCCGAAGCCGAGCAGCGACACCACGTTGTTCGCGACGGGAGCGAGCCCGTAGGCGCCGAACCGGCCCTGGGCGTTGAGCACCTGCCCGAGCAGCATGTAGAGGCCGTAGAAGAACACCTGGGGGATGCACCAGTACGCGAACACGACGGCGAGCTGCCGGGCATCGGGGTCGACGTGGCCCCGGAGCGTGAAGAGGACGACGATGAGCGGCGCGGCGACCACCAGGACGGCGGTCAGCGCCAGCAGGCCGAGGCCGGAGACCGAGATCAGCTTGTCGAGCCGCTCGCGGGCGTTGCGCGCGTTCATCGCGCGCAGGATCTGCGGGATGAGCACCGCCTGCAGCACGCCCGCCGAGATGAGCGCGAACAGCATGTTGGGCAGCTTGTTGGCGATGTCGAACGCGTTCGCCACCGTGCCGACGGTGCCGACGCATGCCACCAGCAGCACCGAGCGGATCAGCCCCGATGCGCGGGACGCGACGGTGCCCAGCGTCATGACGACGGAGCCGCGGCCCAGGCTGGTGCGGCGCACGGCGTTCGCCGCACCCGTGCCGCCCTCGCTCGGGGCGTCGGCACCGGTGTCGGCCGCGCCGGCCGGGGCCGGAGATCCCGGCTCAGCCGCGGCGGTCCTGGACGGCCCGGCGTCTCCGGTGCTGCCCGGGGCGGACGACGGCACGGCGCCGTCCTCGGACGTCCAGTCCTCCGACGTCGCGCCCCCCGACGCCCGGTTCCCGGAGATCTCGGACCAGGACGGCCCGCGCCGCGCGCCATGGCGCGGCTCCGGCGGGACGGCGGGCGGGAAGCTCGGCGGCATGACGGGGTCGACGGGCGACCCGTCGCGGGGACGCTCGGGCCCGCCGTCGTCGGGGAACGCGGACGAGTCGGTCATGAGGGGTCCTTCTCCGTGTCCTTCTCCGAATCGTTCTCCGAGTCGTGCCGGGTGACGTGCGCGGGGTCGGTGCCGTCCTGCGGGTCCACGTCGGGGCCCTGCGGGTCGACGGCGTCGGCGACGCCCTCGTCGGTGGTGCGCGCGGAGGACCGGCCGCGACGCACGGTACGCCAGATGCCGCCGATGAACAGGAGCGCGATGGCGGCGGCGACGACGGCGGTGCCGGCGGTCTCCCAGCCGGCGCGGACGCGGACGGAGAAGCTGGTGGGGCCGGCGACCACGGTGCTGCTGGGCGCGAGGACCTCGACCTGCAGGTCGACGTCGCCGGACCCGATGGCGCGCACGGGCACGTGCACGTTCACGGACGTGCCGGCGGGGACGACGACGGTGGGCCGCGACTCGACGATCAGCCGGGACACGTTGGGGCGCAGCACGACGGTGACGGTCGCGTCGACGGGGAGCTCGTTCGTCACCTTGACGGGCAGCTTGCCGGTGTCGCTGACGAGGGTGACGTCGGACCGGTCGGCGACGCCGATGCCCTGCTGGAGGTCGTCGGCACGCTCGACGGCGAGGTCGGCGGCCTGGTCGCGGGCGGCGGGGTCGTTCCGCGCGGCGACGGCGAGCGGGGCCACGAGCGCCCGGTCGACGCTGCCGGTGAGCTCGACGGGGTCGTCGGCGACGGTCGCGAACGAGGCGAGCGACCGGTGCGTGCGCAGCAGCCGGTCGACGGACAGGGGCGCGAGCTCGTCGTCGGCGGGGTCGTTCCGCGGGAGCCCGTGGCGCGCCACGCGGGACGCCGGCGCGGCGACCGTGTCGGACAGCGGGACGACGTCGGCCCAGGCGGCGGAGTGGAGGGCGCCGAGCACCTGCTCGACGAGGGCGGCGTCGGGCGACCAGTCGCGGGGGAGGGCGGCGAGGACGTGCAGGTCCCCGGCGCCGGACTCCTGCTCCTGGAGGGCGAGGAGGGCGGTGTCGGCGAGCACGCGCTGCACCCCCTCGACACCGCTGGGCGCGTCGGCGCCGTCGGTGAGCGACGCGAACGCGGCGGACAGGCCGGCGTCGGCCACCAGGGCCGACACCTTGCCGGCGGGCGTGTCGACGGCGGTGCGCGCGGACGCGGGACCGTCATCCGTGGGGGCGAGCCCCGCGCCCACGACGACCTGGTCGACCGGAGCGTCGCGGCCGGTGGCGAGCGTCGCGGCGTCGGGGCGGCCCTCCGGCCACGCGACGGACAGCGACCATCCCGCCGGGCGCTGCCAGGCGCTGCCGAGCGCGGCCTCCCCTCCCGTGGCGGCGGCGACGTCCGTGCGCGTCGGCTCCGTGTGCGCGACGGCCGCGAGGTCGGGGTCGTACCCGGGCAGGACCGCGACGTCGGCCGCGTCACCCGAGGCGACGGTGCTCGCGGCCGCGGGGGTGGCGTCGTCGGCGGCGTCGTCGGTGGTGTCGTCGGAGGAGTCGTCCTGCGCCGGCGGGGTGCGGCCGGTGAGGCGCGTGGCCCAGGCCTGCACGTCGGCGTCGCCGGAGGACTCCGCCGCGGCCACCAGGGCGGGGTCGACGGCGAGCGACAGGCCGGGGGACGTGCCGGTGACCGTGGCGGCGTCGAGGAGCCGCTCGAGGCGCCCGCCCGACGTCGTGAGCTCGCCGAGCTGCGCGTCGTACCCGTCGGTGTCGAGCGGGTCGACGGCAGGCCCGGTGACCGGAGCGGCGACGCTCAGCGCGACCGGGGCGGGCGCGCCCCCCTCGGGGGCGTAGAGGAGGAAGGTGTGGACGACGTCGATCGACGTGCCACCCTGCACGAGGGCGACGGACATCTCGCGGGGCCCCCAGGGGCTCCCGTCCTCGAAGCCGAGGGCGTCGACGTCGAGCTCCAGGCGCACCTGCGCGGACTCGCCGGGCGCGAGGCGGTCGACGGGCTCGGAGGGCAGCTGCCGCGCGGCGGTGCGGGCGCCACCGTCGTCGGCCCAGGCGGCGAGCTCGGCCCGCGACGTGAGCGGCCGCCACGAGACCCCCAGGTCGACGACGGCCCCGTCGAGGGGCCGGTCCGTGCCGTTGGTGACGCGGACGGACAGGTCGACGGTGCCGCCGGGCCGGGCGAGCGCGGGGGCGGTCGACGTCAGCTCGACGGTCGCCCGGCCGGGCTGCGGTGCACCGGCGAGCGGCGTGGTGGCGAGCGGCGCGGTGGAGAGCGGCGCGGCCTCGGCGGCGCGGGTCGGCAGCACGACCGTGCCCACGGTCGCGAGCACACCGAGCAGCAGGAGGAGCACGACGAGCGCCCGGGCCGGGCGGGCGGGCGGGGGTACGGGTGCGGCGACGGCACCCGGACGACGGGAGGTGGTCACGCGGTCGGCCTCACTCGACGGGTCCGGGGTCGGTCTGCCCGAGGACGTCGGGCGTGCGGCGGAGCACCTGCTGCGCGGCGACGGCGAGCCGCTGCTCGTTCGGGTACGAGAGCCGGTCGGGAAGCTGGTCGACGGGGATCCACAGCGCGTCCTCCGCCTCGCCGTCGGGGTCGCCCTCCGCGGTGATCGTGCCGCCCTCCGCGCGCAGGAGGAAGTGGTGCACCACCTTGTGGACGCGGTGGTCCTCACCGCTGAACCAGTAGTCGATGACGCCGAGCCGGGTGCGGATCGTGCCGAGGATGCCCGTCTCCTCGCGGATCTCGCGGACGGCGGCCTGCTCCGGCGTCTCCGCGCCCTCGAGGTGCCCCTTCGGCAGGCACCACTCGAGGCGGCCGCCGCGGTTGCGCCGCACGATGACGGCCGCCTGCGGGCCGCTCGGCGCGAGACGCACGACGAGCCCGCCGGCGGAGGTCTCCTCGTGCACCGGCAGGTGCGTGGTGGTGCCCGACGGCGCGACGCCGACGACGGCGGGCGTCGTCGTGCCGCGAGGCCCGGCGAGCCGGGCGGGGTCGACCTTGAGGGGGTGCCCTCCCGGCGGGACGGGGACACCCGCGGCCGGGCGCCCGCGCCGCGGGGCGGGAACCGGGGCCGGGGTGGACATGCGCCCCACCCTACCGAGTTGCGGCCGTCCGCCGGCCCAGCCTCCGGGGCGCCGACGGCCAGGATCTGGGAGGATGGGACGCCGTGTCGACCCCTGAGCCTCCGGCCCCCGCCGCGCTGCTGCGCCGCGCCCTCGCCGTACTGACCGAGATGGCCCCCGCGGCCGTCGAGCTGGGCGAGGTGTTCCGCGCCGCCGGGCACGAGCTCGCCCTCGTCGGCGGGCCCGTCCGGGACGCCTTCCTCGGCCGCGCGAGCCACGACCTCGACTTCGCGACGTCGGCCACCCCCGACGAGACGCAGGCGCTGCTGGCGCGCTGGGGCGACGCCCACTGGGACATCGGCAAGGAGTTCGGCACCATCGGCGCGCGCCGGTTCGCGCGCGGCGGCAAGGCCGGGTCGGACGACGTCGTCGTCGAGGTCACGACCTACCGCAGCGACGAGTACGACCCCGCCTCCCGCAAGCCCGTGGTGGCGTTCGGCGACACGCTCGAGGGCGACCTGTCGCGCCGCGACCTCACCGTCAACGCGATGGCGGTGCGGCTGCCCGAGCTCACGTTCGTCGACCCGTTCGACGGGCTGGCCGACCTGGCCCGCCGGGTGCTGCGCACGCCGATCGCCCCCGAGCGGTCGTTCGACGACGACCCGCTGCGCATGATGCGCGCCGCGCGGTTCGCCGCCCAGCTCGGCTTCGACGTCGAGCCGGCCACCCGGCAGGCGATCGTCGACATGGCGGGCCGCATCGACATCGTCTCCGCCGAGCGGGTCCAGGCCGAGATCACCAAGCTGCTGCTGAGCGACCGGCCGCGCGCCGGGCTCGAGGTGCTCGTCGACACGGGCCTCGCCGACCATGTGCTGCCCGAGCTGCCCGCGCTGCGCCTCGAGATCGACGAGCACCACCGGCACAAGGATGTCTACCAGCACTCGCTCACGGTGCTGGAGCAGGCGATCGCGCAGGAGACCGGCCCCGACGGCCCGGTGCCCGCGCCCGACCTGGTCCTGCGCCTCGCGTCCCTGCTGCACGACGTCGGCAAGCCGGCCACCCGCCGCTTCGAGCCCGGCGGCGGCGTGAGCTTCCACCACCACGAGGTGGTGGGAGCCAAGCTCGTCGCCAAGCGGCTGCGCGCGCTGAAGTACGAGAAGCAGGTGGTCAAGGACGTGGCGCGGCTCGTCGAGCTGCACCTGCGCTTCCACGGCTACGGCGAGGGGCAGTGGACGGACTCCGCCGTGCGCCGGTACGTCACCGACGCCGGGCCGCTGCTGGAGCGCCTGCACCGCCTCACCCGCGCCGACTCCACCACCCGCAACAGGCGCAAGGCGCAGCGGCTCGCCGACACCTACACCAGCCTGGAGCAGCGCATCGAGGCGCTGCGCCAGAAGGAGGAGATCGACGCGATCCGCCCCGACCTCGACGGGTCGCAGATCATGGCGATCCTCGACGTCGCGCCCGGCCCCGTCGTCGGTCAGGCGTACAAGCACCTGCTGGCGCTGCGGATGGAGCACGGCCCCCTCGGCGAGGAGCGCGCCACCCAGGAGCTGCGCACCTGGTGGGACGCCCGGCAGTCGTGACCTGACGCCCTTGCCCCCGCGCTCCGGCCCGGGTCTATCCTCGGGCTCGCGCACGGGCCCGACGGCGAGCCCGGCGGCGCGACGAGCGGAGGCGGGACATGAGCGGGCTGTCGGGCGTGGTCGCGACGACGGAGGACCGCGGGGACCGGCGGGCGCGGCTCGTGGTCGCCGCGTTCTACCTGGTGCAGGGCATGTGCTTCGCGGGCCTGCTCGCGCAGGTGCCGACGCTGCAGCACGACCTCGGCATCTCCGACGGGCTGCTGACCCTGATCCTGCTGCTGGTGCCGATCGTGGCCGGCGTGGGCAGCGTCCTCGCGGGGGCGCTGGCGCCGCGGGTCGGCAGCGCGCGGCTGCTGCGCGTGTGCGGGCCGCTGGTGGCGCTCGCGATCCTCGGGGTGGGCCTCGTCCCGACGGTCGGCGTGCTCTACCCCGTCGTCGCGTCGGTGGGGCTGCTGCTCGGCCTGGTGGACGCCAGCATGAACATGCAGGGCGTCGAGGTGGAGCAGCGGTACGGCCGCAGCCTACTCAACTCGTTCCACGGCGCCTGGAGCGTGGGCGGCATCCTCGGCTCGCTCGCCGCGGTGCTGGCGCACTCCGCGGGCTGGTCGCTCGCCGGCGGGCTCGCCCTCGTGGCCGCGGTGGGGGTGTCCGTCGACCTCGTCGCGACGGTCCTCGCGCGTCCGGTGCGCCCGGCGGTGCCCGACGTCGGCGCGGTGCCGGGGCTGGTCCTGCCGGACCGGACGGCCGGGCAGGCCGCGCCGAAGGCCGCGACGTCGAAGCCCGCCGCACCGAAGCCCGCGGCACCGCCGTGGGGCCCGCTCGTCCTGGTGGGGCTGGCCGTCACGATCGTCTACGTGGCTGACTCGGCGACGTCGAACTGGTCCACCAAGTACATCCAGGACGCCCTCGGGGCCGCGGCCAACGTGGCCCCGCTGGGCCTCGCCGCGTACCTGGGCTGCCAGCTCGTGGGGCGCCTCGCCGCGGACCGGCAGGTCAACCGGTTCGGCCCGGTGGTGCCCGTGGCCGTCGGCGGGCTGATCGGGGCGGCCGGGCTCACCGCGGTGACGCTCGCCCCCAGCCCGTGGCTGGCGATCGTGGGCTTCGGTCTCACGGGGCTCGGGCTGAGCGTGGTGGTGCCGCTGTCGTTCTCCGTGGCCGGCCGGCTGGACCCCGAGGGCACCGGGATCGCCGTCGCGCGGGTCAACCTCTTCAACTACGTCGGCTTCGTCGTCGGGGCGGGCCTCATCGGCGGCGTCGCCGAGGTGCTGAGCCTGCGGCTCGCGTTCGCCGTGCCCGCGCTCCTGGCGCTGGGCGTCGTCCTGCTCGCGCCCGCGTTCCGCGTCGCGGCCCGCGACACGACGCACGCCTCCCCGTCCGCCGCCTGACGGGACGACGACGGGCGGCCACCGTCGGTTGACGGTGACCGCCCGTGACCGGGCCGGCCCGTGACGTGGCCGGCCCGCGCCGAGGCCCGGTCAGTGCGCGGCGGGCGCGCCCTCGGCGCCGTCCGGCACGCGCCGCAGCAGGAGCGACAGCCCCACCGCGACGAGCATGATCGCCGCGCCCCAGACGAACGCGTCCCCGACGCCCTCGGCGAGCGCGACCTGCGCCGTCGCGCCGTCCTCCATGAGGGCGACGGACCGCGTGGTCATGACCGCGACGAACATCGCGGTGCCGGCGGCGCCGGCGAGCTGCTGCACGGTGCCGATCGCGGCCGACCCGTGGGAGTACAGCCGCGGGGTGAGCGACGAGAGCGCCGAGGTGAACAGCGGCGTGAACATGAACGCGAGGCCGAGGCTGAGCGTCACGTGCAGCGCCAAGATGTACCACGGCGACGAGTCCGCGTGCACCCGCGTGAACAGGGCCAGCGCGATCGTCACGACAGCCAGGCCGGGCGTGACCAGCGGGCGCGGGCCCACTCGGTCGTAGAGCCTGCCGACGACCGGGCCGAGCAGGCCCATGAGAGCACCGCCCGGGAGGACCACGAGTCCCGTCCACAGCGGGTCGAGACCGAGGGCCTGCTGGAGGAAGAGGGGTAGCAGGATCAGGGAGCCGAACATGGCGAGCATGCCGACGGCCATGATCGCGAGGCTCACTGAGAAGGAGCGGAACCGGAACACGCCGAGGTCGAGCAGCGCGCGGTCGTCACGGGCCAGGAGGAGCTGTCGCCAGACGAACAGGCCGAGGACCGCGGCGCCGACGACGATCGGGATCCACGGGGCGACGGGCGGCGCGTGGCGTGCCGCCTCGCCGAGGCTGGACAGGCCGTACACGAGGCCGCCGAACGCCACGGCCGCGAGGAACAGCGACAGCGGGTCGAGGCGCGAATGTCTACGGTCTGCGACGTCTCGGATGTACAAAAAGCCCATGACCAGCGCGAGGACGGCGATCGGGAGCACGATGCCGAAGACCCACCGCCAGCTCAGGGAGCTGAGGATGATGCCGGACACGAAGGGACCGAGCGCCGGGGCCGCGGCCATGACGATGGAGATGTTGCCCATCACCTTGCCGCGGATGCCCGGGGGCACCACCGTCATGATCGTGGTCATGAGCAGCGGCATCATGATCGCCGTGCCCGAGGCCTGCACGATGCGGCCGCCCAGCAGCCACCCGAAGCCGGGGGAGAGTGCGGCGAGCAGGGTGCCCGCGCTGAACAGCGACATCGCCAGCAGGTAGGCGCCGCGGGTGCCGAGGCGCTGCAGCAGGAACCCGGTGGCCGGGATGATCACCGACATCGTGAGCATGAAGGCCGTGGTGAGCCACTGCCCGGTGCTGGCGGTGATGCCGAGGTCGGTCATGAGTGGCGCCAGGGCGACGCTCATCGTCGTCTCGTTGAGGATGACGACGAACGCCGAGCCCAGCAGCAGAGCGATGACGGTGAACTGCTGGCGCGTCAGGCGCTGGGGCACGGCCTCGTCGATGACGATGCCGGCCGCGGCGGGGGCGCCGTCGGTGGTGGTGGGGGTCAGGGCGGCCTCCGGGGTGCTGGCGGCGGACGGGACGGTGGTGTCTGTCGGTCGGGGGGCTGGCACGCGGTGCTCCGCTCGCGTCGGTGCCGGGCGAGCCCGGCGGAGGGCAGGTCAGCACCACGCCGGTGGGCGCGGCACGTCGTCGTGGGTCGGTCGTGTCCGGGGGACGGTCACCCTCGGTGCGGTCGCCGGAAGGCGAGACCGTACTGTGTACGACCACGAACCATCCTGCGATATTCCCGCACCCGTGACGACCTGTTTTTCCGACCGAACTCGTCGGTGCCAGGCGGACGGGTCTCCGCGCGGACCACACCCAGCCTGCGGGCGGTCCGGGCCGCGAACAAGGCCGGGAACGGCAACGACCGTGAACCGACGGTTCACGGTCGTGCCGGGCGGTGGACGCCCAGGTCAGGCGCGGGTGGCCGCGTCCTCGGCGCCGCCGGCGTCGCTCGCGCGGCGGAGGCGCGGGGGCAGCTCGGCGGCTGTGCGCGCGCCGCGCGTCGCCATGAGGAGGGCGGCGACGACGTAGGCGACGGCGAGGCCGACGAACACGCCGCGCGACCAGCCGGTGTCGGGCAGGGTGAAGGCCGCCAGGGCGGCGGCGCCGACGAACGCCGCGTTGTAGAGGACGTCGTAGAAGGCGAACGCGCGGCCCCGGAACTCGTCCTCGGCGTCGCGCTGCACGATGGTGTCCACCGCGATCTTGGTGCCCTGCGCGGCCAGGCCGAGGAGGGCGGCGCCGGCGTAGACGACGGCGCGGGCGGGGGTCGTGACGAGCAGGAGCTGGCTGGCCGCGGCCAGGAGCAGCATGATCGCGATCCAGCCCTGGGGGCCGGTGCGGCGCGAGAGCGTGGGCGTCAGCACCATCGCGACGGCACCGCCCGCGCCGGTGAGGCCGATGACGACGGCGAACGTGCCCATCCCGGCGCTCTGACTGCCCGGGTCGAGCAGGTTGCGCGAGATGAGGATCGACGCGATGAAGACGACGCCGTAGAGGAAGCGGTGCACCGCCATGGCGAGGAGCGCCTGGCCGGGGGTGCGGCGCGCGACGAGGTAGCGGGCGCCGTCGGCCAGGCCGCGGGCGACCTTCGCGATCTCGCTGCGCAGGTCGGCCTCCGCGGGGGCCTCCGGCCCGAGCTGGGTGCGGCCGAGCCGGGTCGCCAGCAGCGAGGCGACGGCGAAGACGAGCGCCGCGCACACGAGCGCGGAGGAGTCCTTGACCCGACCCGGCTCGAACATCAGGCCGAGGACGAAGCCGATGCCGCCGCCCACGAACGCCGCACCGGCGCCGAGCGTGGGGGACAGGGAGTTGGCGGTGAGCAGCAGCGGGCCGTCGACCACGCGCGGCAGGCCCGCGGACAGGCCGGCCAGGAGGAAGCGGTTGACCGACAGCGCGGCCAGGCCGACCGCGTAGATCCAGCCGCTCACGCCCCCGGCGAGCATGAGGCCCGCCATGCCGAGCGTGAGCACCACACGCACGGCGTTGCCCCACACCAGCACTTGCCGGCGCTGCCACCGGTCCAGGAGCACGCCGGCGAACGGCCCGACGATGGTGAAGGGCGCGAGCATGACGGCGAACGCGCCGGCGATCGCGGCGGCGGTGCCCTGGGACTCGGGGGAGAAGAACAGGAGCGACGCCAGTCCGACCTGGAACATCCCGTCGCCCGCCTGCGAGACCAGGCGCACGGTGAAGAGCTTGCGGAAGCCCTCCAGTCGCAGCAGCGCGCGCAGCTCGGACCAGGTCTCGCTCATCGCTCCCACGTCCTCACCCTCCCACGGACCGGCGCACGAGAGAGCGAGGTCCTCCCCCCGACAGGACGGGGGAGGACCTCGCTCTCAGGTGGCGTCGGGTCAGCGCTCGACCTCGCCGCGGATGAAGGCCTCGAGCTGGGCGCGGCCGGCGGTGTCCTCCATCTGCACGGGCGGGGACTTCATGAAGTAGGTCGACGCCGACAGGATCGGGCCGCCGATGCCGCGGTCCAGCGCGATCTTCGCGGCGCGGACGGCGTCGATGATGATGCCGGCGGAGTTGGGGGAGTCCCACACCTCGAGCTTGTACTCCAGGTTCAGGGGCACCTCGCCGAACGCGCGGCCCTCGAGGCGGACGTACGCCCACTTGCGGTCGTCGAGCCAGGCGACGTAGTCCGACGGGCCGATGTGGACGTTGCGGTCCTCCTTCTTGCCGCCGAGCGGGCCCTCGAGGTTGGAGGTCACCGCCTGCGTCTTGGAGACCTTCTTCGACTCGAGGCGGTCGCGCTGCAGCATGTTCTTGAAGTCCATGTTGCCGCCGACGTTCAGCTGGTACGTGCGGTCCAGCACGACGCCGCGGTCCTCGAACAGCTTGGCGAGCACGCGGTGCGTGATCGTGGCGCCGACCTGCGACTTGATGTCGTCGCCGACGATCGGCACGCCGGCGTCCTCGAACTTCTTGGCCCACTCGGGGTCGGAGGCGATGAAGACGGGCAGGGCGTTGACGAAGGCGACCTTCGCGTCGATCGCGGCCTGCGCGTAGAACTTGTCCGCCGCCTCGGAGCCGACGGGCAGGTAGGAGACGAGGACGTCGACCTTCGCGTCCTTGAGCGCCTGCACGACGTCGACGGGCTCGGCGTCCGACTCGTCGATCGTCGCGGAGTAGTAGTCCCCGAGGCCGTCGAGCGTGTGGCCGCGCTGGACGACGACGCCGGTGGGCGGGACGTCGGCGAACTTGATGGTGTTGTTCTCCGAGGCGTGGATCGCCTCGGCGAGGTCGAAGCCGACCTTCTTCGCGTCGACGTCGAAAGCCGCCACGAACTCCAGGTCCCGCACGTGGTAGTCGCCGAGCTGCACGTGCATGAGGCCGGGGACGGTGTCGGTGGGGTCGGCGTCACGGTAGAAGTGCACGCCCTGGATCAGGGACGATGCGCAGTTTCCGACACCGACGATGGCAACGCGGACGGAGGTCATCCTCGCTCCTTGTTTCTCTGGGCCGGGGTGTCGTCCACCCCGGCGCTGTGGTCGCGGGCGCGGCCGAGAGCACGGTCGCGTTCCGTGGTGATGAGTCCGTCGAGCCAGCGCACCTCGCGCTCGACCTGTTCGAGCCCGTGGCGCTGCAGCTCGAGGGTGTACTCGTCGAGCCGCTCGCGGGTGCGTGCGGCAGACTCTCGGACCGCTTCCAGCCGCTCGGTGAGCCGGGTGCGCCGGCCCTCGAGGATGCGGATGCGGGTCTCGGCGTCCGTCTGCGCGAAGAACGCGAAGCGGACGTCGAAGTTCTCGTCCTCCCAGGCGGCGGGGCCGGACGACGCGAGGACGGTCTGGAGGTGCTCCTTGCCGTCCGCGGTCAGCCGGTACACGATCTTGCCGCGCCGGCCCGTCAGGGGTGCCTTGCCCGAGGACTTGGCCCCGGCCTGTCGGGCGCCCGTCCGGACCGCGGGCGCCGGGGTCTCTCGCTCGGTGGTCTCGATGAGACCGCGCGCGACGAGGGACTTCAGCGCCGGGTAGAGGGTGCCGTAGGAGAACGCGCGGAACGAGCCGAGCAGCAGGTTGAGCCGCTTGCGCAGCTCGTACCCGTGCAGCGGGGCGGAGTTGAGCAGGCCGAGGATGGCCGTCTCGAGCACCACAGACCTGCTGCGCACGAGGGTTCCCCTTCCGTCCTGTCCCGTTGCTGCTGCCGACCCGTCGTCACGACGTATCGACTCGATACATCGCGAGAATAGGACTCGTCGACATGGTCGTGCAACGGCGGGGGTCCGGACGGCACGCCGGCCCAGTTGTGAAGGTTCCGCGAAGCGGGGGCCAAAGGGGTGGGGACGCTCGGCGCAAACCGTCGCCCGGAGCGCACGGGGCTCCCGTCGGCGGTGCGCCATCGCCTAGTGTTCCCTGTGGTCCGCAGGCCGGCCGAGCACTGTACGAGAGCGCCGCCGGTCCCGCACGACGAAAGGCTTGACGTGGCGAGGAGACGTCGCTTCTGGAACTACCCGCGCCCGCACAAGGGCCCGGTGCGGCGTTGGCTGCCCTCGTGGCGGATCGTCGTCGGCACCGCCCTGACGGGGACGGCGCTGGGCGCCGGCCTGTTCGTGGCCGCGTGGAGCACGACGACGATCCCCGACAACCTCGAGCAGGTGAACAACCAGGCCACGACCGTCTACTGGTCGAACGGCAAGGTCATGGGCACGTTCGGCGAGCAGAAGCGCGAGAAGATCAAGCTCGCCGACCTGCCGCCGTACGTCGGCAACGCCGTCGTCGCGTCCGAGGACAAGACCTTCTGGACCAACAGCGGCGTCGATCTCAAGGGCATCGCGCGCGCCGCCTACACCAACGTCACGACCGGCGGCACGCAGGGTGCGTCCACGCTCACGCAGCAGTACGTCGAGCGGTACTACATGGACACCACGAAGTCGTACGCGGGCAAGGCGCGCGAGGCGATCATCGCGCTCAAGGTGGGGCAGACCCAGCCCAAGGAAGAGGTGCTGGAGAACTACCTCAACACCATCTACTGGGGCCGCAACACCTACGGCATCCAGGCGGCGTCGCAGGAGTACTTCAAGAAGGACGCCAAGGACCTCACGCCGTCCGAGGCCGCGCTGCTGGCCGGCATCATCCCGTCGCCGAACAACTGGGACCCGTCGGTCAACGAGAAGCAGGCGAAGGTCCGCTTCGACCGCGGCATCAAGCGGATGTACGAGCAGGGGTACATCACCGCGGACGAGCGCGCGAAGGCGAAGTTCCCCAAGTTCCAGAAGAAGAAGGAAGCCACCAACACCTGGGGCGGGCAGAAGGGCTACCTGCTCGCCGCGGTGCGCAAGGAGCTCATCCGCACCGACGCCAACCCGGACGGCCCCTTCACGGAGACGGACCTCGACACCCGCGGCCTCAAGATCACGACGACGATCGACCAGAAGCTGCAGAACGCGGCCGTGGACGTCGCCAAGTCGCTGCCCGACGACGCGAACAAGAACGTGCGCATGTCGCTCGTGTCCGTCGACCCGCAGACCGGGGCGGTGAAGGCGCTCTACGGCGGCAAGGACTACGTCAAGCAGTCGCTCAACGTCGCGACGCAGGACACCGTGCAGGGAGGATCGACCTTCAAGCCGTTCACGCTGCTCGGCGCCCTCGAGAAGGGCATCACCCTCGAGGACAAGTTCGACGGCAACTCCCCGGGCCACCCGGTCGACCCCGACACCGGACAGCCGGTGGTCGACGACCCGGCCACCGGGAAGCTGTGGGAGCCCGACAACTTCGGCTACTACGACTACGGGTCGTCGATCAGCCTCGCGGACGCGACGGCCAACTCCGTCAACTCGGCGTACGCGCAGCTCAACATGGACATCGGCCCGAAGACGACCGCGGAGGTCGCGCACCGGGCGGGGATCCGGCAGGCGACCAAGATCGACGCCAACCCGTCGAATGTGCTCGGCACGGCCCCGGTCTACCCCATCGACCTCGCCCGGGCGTACTCGACCATCGCTGCCGGTGGCTACCGCACGACGACGCACGTCGTGGAGAAGGTGCAGACCCTCGACGGGACCGACGTCTACGCCGGGCCCACGGAGCAGAAGAAGGTCTTCGACGCGGACGACATCACGGCCGCGACGTACGCCATGACGCAGGTGGTCGAGAAGGGCTCCGGGAAGACCGCGCAGGAGCTCAACCGGCCGGTGGCCGGCAAGACGGGTACCTCGCAGGAGAACAAGTCCGCGTGGTTCGCCGGCTTCGTGCCGCAGCTGACCACCGTCGTCGGGCTGCGCCAGTACAAGAACGTGGACCTCGAGAAGGGGATCCTGGGCGGCATCGCCCCGATCGACACGTTCGGCGAGTGGAAGCAGCAGGGCCTCGGCATCACGGGTGGTTCGTGGCCGGTGCGCGCGTGGACCGACTTCATGAAGGTCGCGACCGAGGGCATGCCGGAGGAGGACTTCCCGGAGTACGTCCCGGCGCAGCCCACCTTCACGCCGTCGCCGACGCCCACCGAGACCGAGGAGGAGCTGGTCACCGTGCCGAACCTCGCCGGTCAGGACGTGGCGAAGGCGACGCGCGAGCTCGAGAAGCTGGGCCTCGTCGCCCGGCCGCAGGCGCAGAACAGCGACGCGCCCAAGGGCCAGGTCCTGGAGGTCAGGGGAGCGGGCACGCAGGTCCCGCCGAACTCGACCATCACCGTCATCGTCTCGACGGGACAGCCGGACCAGCCGCAGCAGGTCGTGGTGCCGAACGTCGTCGGGCAGCCGCGGACGACGGCGGAGCAGCTCCTCCGGGGCGACGCGCTCGAGGTGCGGGTGCAGGAGGAGTTCAGCGACCAGCCGGTGGGCCAGGTGCTCGGTCAGGATCCCGGCCAGGGCACCAGCCTCGACCCCGGGAGCACCGTGACGATCGTCGTGTCGAAGGGCCCCGACCCCAGCAACGGCAACGGGAACGGGAACAACCCGAAGCCCACGGACTCGACGACCCCGCCGCCCGACGACGGCGGGGGCGGCATCCTCGACGGCGTCGGGCAGAACGACTGAACGATTTCCGGGAGACCCGCACGGGCGGGTATCCTGGTCGACTGGCTGTGCCCACCACCCCGGATCGTTCCGAGGTGGGGCGCGGCCGACGCACGAATGAACCCTCCTGTCACGGAACGACCGTGACCGCTGAGACCAGAGGAGGTGGGTTGAACACATGCGTCAGTACGAGCTGATGGTGATCCTGGACCCGGAGGTCGAGGAGCGCACCGTGGCCCCGTCGCTGGAGAAGTACCTGTCGGTCATCTCGACCGAGGGCGGCTCCGTCGACAAGGTCGACATCTGGGGTCGTCGCCGCATGGCGTACGACATCAACAAGCGTTCCGAGGGCATCTACGCCGTCGTCGACTTCACGTCGACGTCGGACACCGCGAAGGAGCTGGACCGCCAGCTCGGCCTGAACGAGGCCGTGCTGCGCACCAAGATCCTCCGCACCGGCGCCCGCTGAGACCTGAACCGAACTTCTGCCCCTGTCGCGGGCGACGTCCCTGTCGATGACACGGATGTCGGCGCCCCGTGATGGGATTCCCTCACGACTCTCGGACGAACGAAGGAGCTTGGCATGGCTGGTGACACCGTCATCACGGTGATCGGAAACCTGACCGCGGACCCGGAGCTGCGCTTCACCCCGTCAGGTGCTGCCGTCGCCAACTTCACGATCGCGTCCACGCCGCGCCTGTTCGACCGCCAGACCAACGAGTGGAAGGACGGCGACACGCTGTTCCTGCGCTGCTCGATCTGGCGGGACGCGGCCGAGAACGTCGCCGAGTCGCTGACGAAGGGCATGCGCGTCATCGCGCAGGGCCGTCTGACGCAGCGCTCGTACGAGACGCGTGAGGGGGAGAAGCGCACCGTCGTGGAGCTGCAGGTCGACGAGGTCGGCCCGTCGCTGAGGAGTGCCTCGGCGAAGGTCACCCGTGCCCAGCGCTCCGGTGGCGGCGGCGGCTTCGGCGGTGGCGGCGGCAACCAGGGGGGCGGCTACGGCGGCTCCCAGGGTGGCGGCCAGCCCGGCGGAGGCTTCGGTTCTTCCGGCGGCGGTCAGAGCAACGACCCGTGGGCCACGGCCGGCCCCGCCTCCTCCGGAGGCGGGTTCTCGGACGAGCCCCCGTTCTGATCGACGCCAGTCCCCAGATCACCCTGTCCTCCGACGCCGGCCCTTGGCCGGACGGTCGTGAGGACTGCACCTGAGAAGGAGCAACACCATGGCGAAGCCTGTGGTGCGCAAGCCCAAGAAGAAGGCCAACCCGCTCAAGACGGCCAAGATCGAGTCCGTCGACTACAAGGACACCGCGCTGCTGCGCAAGTTCATCTCCGACCGCGGCAAGATCCGCGCGCGTCGCGTGACCGGCGTCTCCGTCCAGGAGCAGCGCCAGATCGCCCGTGCCGTGAAGAACGCCCGTGAGATGGCGCTGCTGCCGTACTCGTCCTCGGCCCGCTGACCGGAAGGATCACTGAATCATGTCGAAGCTGATCCTGACCCACGAGGTCACCGGTCTCGGTGAGCCTGGCGACGTCGTCGAGGTGAAGGACGGGTACGCCCGGAACTTCCTCATCCCGCGCCGCCTGGCCACCCCCTGGACCAAGGGCGCCGAGTCCCAGGTCTCCGCGATCCGCAAGGCCCGCAAGGCCCGCGAGATCGCCACGCTGGACGAGGCCAAGGCGGTGGCCGACTCGCTGGCCGCCAAGACGGTCGTCGTCTCGGCGCACGCCGGCGCGTCCGGCCGCCTGTTCGGTGCTGTCACCACCGGTGACATCGCCGACGCGGTCGTGGCCGCCAACGGCCCGCAGGTCGACAAGCGCAAGATCGAGATCGGCCAGCCGATCAAGACGACCGGTGAGTACACCGTGTCGGTGCGCCTGCACCCCGAGGTCTCGGCGAAGATCTCCGTCAAGGTCGTCGCCGGCTGAACGCCTGACGCCTGACGCGCGAAGGCCCCGGTCCCCTCTCGAGGGGGCCGGGGCCTTCGTCGTCCCCGGAGTGCCCGGGCCGGGCTCGCTCAGGTCGAGAGCCGGGGCACGAGGATGCAGTCGACGAGCTCGACGCCGCCGGGGACGTCCTCCCCGCCGATCTTGCGGACGAGCAGCTCGGCCGCGCGACGGCCCACGGTCCGCAGGTTGAGGTCCACCGAGGTGATGCTGGGCCTGGCCGCCTCGACGATGACGTCCCAGTTGTCGACGCCGACCACGCCCACGGCGTCGGGCGCGGCCACACCGCTCTCGCGCAGGCACTCGAGGACGCCCCGTGCGATCTGGTCGTTGGCGCAGAACACGCCGTCGAAGGTCGTGGTCTCGAGCAGCCGGCGGGCCGCCTCGTAGCCCCACCGCTCGGTCCACTCCCCGTACAGGACCTCGCCCCCGGCCAGCTCGGCGCCGAGCTCGTGGAGCGCGCGGGTCGCGCCGTCGACGCGGTGGTTGCTCGCGGTGTGGCGCCGGGGCCCGACGACGACGGCGATGCGGCGGCGGCCGGTTCCCACGAGGTGCGCGATCGCCCGCGCCGCGCCGCCGGCGTCGTCCGGGACCACCGAGACGTCGTCGGGGTCCTGGGACGGCGAGAGCGCGTACACCGCGGGGATGCCGAGGAGCGACGTGATCGACGTCCGGGCGTCGCTGGTGCGACCGGCGACGATGATGCCGTCGACGTTGCGGCTGCGCAGCGTCTGGACGTAGTGCCGTTCACGGATCGGGTCGCCCCGGCTCTCGGCGAGCAGCATCGAGATCTCGCCGGCCCCGAAGGTGTCCTCCGCGCCGGTGAGGATCGGGATGGTGAACCGGCCGTACGAGTCGGTCGAGAGCACCCCGACGATGAAAGACCGTCCTGAGGCCTGGGCCCGCACGTCCGGGCTCGCCTCGAAGCCGAGCTCCGCGGCGGCGTCGAGCACACGCCGGCGCGTCGCGTCGCTCAGCTGCCCGCGGCCGTTGAGCGCCTTGGACACCGTCCCGATCGAGACGCCGCTGGACTCGGCGACCTGCGCCAGCGTCACACGCCCGTGCCCCATGGCCCGTCCCTCCCTCGCTCTGCCGACGTTGACGACGGCAACGTTTCCGCATCATAGGGCAGGTTCGAACCCATGGGGCGTTGACAGGACGGCAACACGCGGAATAGTTTGCCGCAAACGCGCGGCACAGTTGCCGGGCGTCTCCCGACGAAGGAGATCGACGATGAAGCCCTCCCTCCGGCGACGCAGGCTGGCCCTGCTCGTGGTCACCGCCCTGGCCGCCACCCCCGTGCTCGCCGCGTGCAGCGCGGACGACGGTGCCGGCGACGGCGGGCCCGTCACGCTCGACGTGTGGGCCCGTGACGGGGACAACTCCCTCGACAAGCAGGTGGCCGCGTTCGAGAAGGCCCACCCCGACATCAAGGTCGACGTCACGCTGGTCAACAACGACCAGTACCTGACGAAGTTCGCGAACTCCATCCGCGCCGGCTCGGTGCCGGACCTCATCGACTTCGACATCATCAACGCGCCGCTGCTGGCGACGCAGGGACAGCTCCTCGACATCACGGACAAGGCGCAGGCGCTGCCGAACCTCGCCGACGTCGCAGAGGCGGGGGTCGACATCGGCACGCTCGACGACGCGGTGTACTCCCTGCCGGTGGCGCTCACCGGATCCCAGATGTTCTGGAACAAGAAGCTCTTCACCGAGGCGGGGCTCGACCCCGACACGCCGCCGAAGGGCCTCGCCCAGGTCAAGGCGTACGCCGAGGAGATCCAGGCTCTCGGGGACGACGTCACGGGCTTCTCGACGATCGGCGGCGTCGGGCAGGCGTTCACCGGGTTCCCCAGCGGGTGGGCCGACGGCGGGGACGTCTTCACCGAGGCAGGACCGGACCAGACGAGCACCTTCGACGACCCGGCGATGGTCGACATGGTGTCCTGGTACCAGGACATGTGGGAGTCCGGGCTGATGCAGCCGACCGACGAGCCCAACCAGGACCCGGGCAACGTCGGCAGCCAGAACGCCCTCGCGGGCAAGGTCGGCATCATGTTCACCGGGGCCAACGTGTTCGCCGGCCAGGAGGACGAGTTCGGCTCCGCCGCGGGCATCCCTGGCAGCGACGGCGAGCTCGCGTCGTTCCTGGGCGGCAACCAGGCCGCGATCCCGCGCGGCTCGGAGCACCCGGACGAGGCGTGGACGCTCCTCGAGTGGCTCGTCACCGATCGGGAGGCGGCGACGATCAACGGCGAGGCCGGGTGGATCGCCCCCGACCTGAAGCTCGCCGACGACCTCGCCGAGGACGAGTGGGCGACGAACCGCGTCGGGTCGCTGGCCGTCGGCAAGCTGCCGAAGTCGATCGCCTACTTCGCGACCATCAACGACCCCAACGGGCCGTGGGCGCAGAACTCGCAGGCGGCGATCTTCCAGGGCGCCGACCCGAAGGCGGCGCTCGACAAGGCCACGCAGCAGGCGGACCAGCTCATCGCCGACGCGTACAACCAGGTGGGCTGAGGCGGTCTCCCATGGTCGTCGCACACGCTCCCGTGACGCGCGCGCTCCCGCGGCCCGGCGTCGGACGTCGCCGGGCCGCCGGCCGCAAGGCGGCGCTCGGCCTGCTGCTGGTCTCCCCGGCGCTGCTGCTCTCGCTCGTCTTCTTCGTGGTCCCGCTCGTCCTGCTCGTGGTCATGTCGTTCGCCGACTGGCCCCTGCTGGGCCAGGTCCGCCCCGCCGGTCTCGCCAACTACGCGCGGGCGTTCGGCGACGGCACCTTCGCGCGCGCCCTCGTGTTCTCGGTGCTCTTCACGGTCGTGCTCGTGCCGCTGTCGCTGCTGGTCTCCTACGCGGCGGCGGTCATGGTGCGCGGCGAGGGGCGCGTGGTGTCGTTCGTGCGCACCGCGTTCTTCGTCCCCGTCGTCATCGGCTTCACGGCCGCCGCCTACATGGCGTCGGTGATGCTCATGCCGGGCACCGGGGTGCTCAACGTGCTGTTCCGCTCGCTCGGCCTGTCCGACGGCCGGACCGCCTGGTTCACGGACCCGACGCGCGCGTTCTGGGCCATCGTCGCGCTGACGGTCTGGAAGGGCATGGGCGTCGCGATGATCCTGTTGATGGCCGGCATGCAGGCCGTGCCCTGCGAGGTGTACGACGCCGCGAAGATCGACGGCGCGGGCTGGTGGCGCCGGGAGGTGTCGGTGACGTTCCCGCTCATCCGCCGCCAGTTCGCGCTGTGCCTCATCCTCGCGGTGTCCGGCACCCTGCTCGTGTTCGACCAGTTCTTCGTGCTCACCAAGGGCGGCCCGAGCGGCGCCACCACCACGGCCGTGATGTACACGTACGCGCAGTCGTTCGTGCGGTACAACCTCGGCTACGGGGCGGCGCTGTCGATGATCATCACGGCGATCATCCTCGCGCTCGCCGTGATCCAGCTGCGCGCCCTGCGGGCGGGCGGCGGGGAGGCGCAGTCATGACCACGCTCACCCGGACCACCCCGGGCGCCGCCGCCCCCGCCCGCCGCGGGCGCGAGCCGCGGGCGCGCGCCGGACACCGGTCGCTCTCCTCGGCCGCGTACGTGGTCGGGGGCACCGTCCTGGCGCTCGCGTCCCTCGCGCCCGTCCTGTACATCGCGCTCCGGTCGTTCCTGCCGGCGTCCGCGGACGCCGACGGGATCGGCTGGGGGTCGCTCCTCGACCTCACCGCCGCGAACTACGCGCGGATCTTCGACCCGTCGGTCGGCATCACGACGTACGTGCGCAACTCGTTCGTCGTCGCGATCAGCGTGGCGCTGCTGACCGGGCTCGTGGCCACGCTCGCGGGCTACGCGCTGTCCCGCCTGCGCTTCCCGCTCGCGGCGCTGGTCTTCGTCGTCCTGCTCGGGCCGATGGTCGTGCCGTACCAGGGGCTGCTCACGCCCCTGTCGATCGTGCTCGGCAAGCTCGGCCTGCTCGACTCGCTCACGGGCGTGGTCCTCGTGCTGGTCACGCTCCAGCTGCCGTTCTCCGTATTCGTCATGCGCAACACGCTCGACGGGATCCCCACGGAGCTGGAGGAGGCGGCCCAGCTCGACGGCGCGGGCCTCGGCCGGATGCTGCGGTCCGTCATGGTGCCGCTCGCGTGGCCGGGCGTCGTCACGGTCTGCCTCTTCGGCTTCATGGCGGGCTGGAACGACCTGCTCAGCTCCGTGGTCTTCCTGTCCAGCGAGGACAAGTACACGCTGCCCCTCGCGCTCACGAACATCACGACGTCGTTCAAGATCCCGGGCGTGCAGATCGTCGACCCGGGTCTCCTCACGGCGACCGCCTGCGTCGCCACCGTCCCCGTCGTCATCCTCTTCCTCGCGCTCCAGCGCTACTACACCAAGGGCCTCATCGGGGGCTCGATCAAGTGAAAGGCTCCACCGTGAACACTCCTGCCACGCCGTCGGGCACCACGTCGCGGGCACCCGCCGGGCGCGAGCTGCCCCTCGGCGCGATCACCCCGCGCGGCTGGCTGCGCGACCAGCTCCGCCTCCAGGCCGACGGCCTCACGGGACAGCTCGAGAAGATCTGGCCCGACGTCGGCCCGACCAACGCCTGGCGCGGCGGCGTCGACGGCGAGGACTGGGAGCGCGGCCCGTACTACCTCGACGGCCTGCTGCCCCTCGCGCACGTGCTCGAGGACGAGGGGCTGCTCGCGCAGGTGCAACCCTGGGTCGAGGCGATCCTCGCCTCCCAGCGCGAGGACGGCTTCTTCGGCCCGGCGACCAACGACGACTGGTGGCCGCGCATGGTCGCCCTCAAGGTGCTCACCCAGCACGCGGACGCCACCGGCGACGAGCGGGTCGTGCCGTTCCTCCAGCGGTACTTCCGCCACCAGCTGGAGCACCTGCCGGGCCGCCCGCTGCGCTCGTGGGGACGGGCGCGCGGCGCCGACAACGCCCTGTCGGTGTGGTGGCTGCACCACCGCACCGGGGAGGAGTGGCTCCTCGACCTCGTCGACGTCCTCGACGCGCAGACCATCCGCTGGGACGACTACCTCGGCGGCGACCTCATCACCGGCGCGGCGCGCGTCTTCTCGCACCGCATCCACGGCCCGAACGTCGCGATGGGCCTCAAGAAGGGCGCGGTCGACTGGGTGCGCGACGGCGACGACGCCCACCGGGCCGCCACCGAGCGCTCCTTCGCGAACCTCGACCGCTGGCACGGGCAGGCGCACGGGTGGTTCTCCGGCGACGAGTGGCTCGGCGGCCCGGAGGCGGCGGCCGGCATCGAGACCTGCCAGGTCGTCGAGATGATGTTCACGTGCGGCGTGCTCGCCGCCACGTTCGGCGACGGCGTGCACGGCGACCGGCTGGAGTCGCTGGCCTTCAACCTGCTGCCCGCGTCGTGCGACCCGCGCATGCTGGCGCACCAGTACCACCAGCAGGCCACGCAGCTCGAGGTGTCCGTGGCACGCCGCGACTGGTCGTTCTCCTCCGACGACGCGAACCTGTTCGGCCTCGAGCCGCACTTCGGGTGCTGCACGGCGAACCTCCACCAGGGCTGGCCCAAGTTCGTCCGGAACCTGTGGATGCGGGCTGACGACGGCGGGCTGCGCGCCGTCGCGTACGCGCCCGCCGTGGTGCGCACCGACGTCGGGGGCGATGCGGTGCAGCTGACCGTCCGGACCGCCTACCCGTTCGAGGAGACCATCGCCGTCGACGTCGTCACCGACCGCGCCGACCCCTTCGACCTGCAGCTGCGGGTGCCCGGCTGGGCGACGTCGTTCGAGCTCACCGTGGACGGCGAGGCCGTCGACGCCGAGCCCGTCGGCGGGTACGTCACGCTGCACCGGTCGTGGGCCGGCGGCGCCGAGGTGCGGCTCGTGCTGCCGATGGTCCCGCGCGTCGTGCGCCGGGCGCGCCAGGCGGCCGCCGTCTTCCTCGGCCCGCTGTCGATGGTGCACCCGCTCGGCGAGAACTGGGTCGAGGTGCCGGGCGCGCCCGGCCTCGGGGAGTGGGAGGTCCACCGCCGCACGTCGTGGAACAAGGCGCTCGCGGACGTCGCGCATGCCGCGTCCTGGGAGGTGGAGCGTGCCCCTGTCCGCGAGGTCCCGTGGGGCCTCGCCGGCCCGCGGCCGGGCGAGGGCTCGCCGGTGAAGGTGCACGCGCCCGGTGCCAGGGCCACCGAGTGGCGGGCGCAGGGCGTGGACGCGCCGCCCCCGCCGCCCAGCCCGCTGCTGGAGCGCGGCGCCGGCGACGACGTCACCCTCGTGCCCTACGGCGTCGCGCGCCTGCGGGTGGCGGAGTTCCCCGTCGTCGGGAGCTGGGCCGACCGCGACGACCCGGACGACCCGCAGTACGCCTCCGAGGGATGACGACGACCGGGGCCACGTCCGGCGGCGACGGGCCGCCCCTCGATCCGGTGCTGCGACGGATCCTGGAGGCGGCCGGCCTGCCGGCGACGGGACGGTTCGAGGCCAGGGCCGGCTGGGTGAGCCGCGCGTGGGTCGGCGACGACGTCGTGGTCCGGCTGAACACCGACGCACGGTTCCGCGACGCCTACCGGCACGAGGCGCGGGTGGTCGGCCTGCTCGCCGGCAGCGGGGTCCCGCACGCCCGGCACCTCGGCCACGGCGATGGCCCGGACGGGCCGTGGTACGTCTCCGAGCGGCTGCCCGGCCGGACCCTGTACGACGCATGGCCGACGGCGGACGCGCGCACGCGCCGGTCGATCGTCGAGAGCCTCGGCGCGGCGCTGCGCGCGCTCCACCGCGTCCCCGTCCCCGCCGACCTGCTGCCGCCCTGGTTGGCGGGTGCGCTTGCCGGCGGGCCGTGGCCGGCGTTCCACCCGCCCGTGGTGGGTGCGGCCCTTGAGCAGGTCGAGGCCGCCCGCCGGCGGCCCGAGCACGACCTGCGCCTGCTCGCGGACGCCGAGGCGTGGGTCCGGGAGCGGCTGGTCCTGTTCGCCGCCGACCGGCCCGTCCTCGTCCACGGCGACCTCCACGGCTCGAACCTGATCGTCGAGGGAGGGCGGGTCACCGGCCTGATCGACTTCGCGGAGGCGGTGGCCCAGCCGGCCGACGCCGAGCTCGACACCATCCTCCGCTGGTGCGCGAGGGCGCGAGAGTTCCCGCCCACGCCGGACGACCGCGGGCTCGACGCGGCCGCGCTGGCCGAGGTCCCCGGGTGGCTGCGCGGCGCGTACCCCGAGCTGTTCGAGCGGGAGCACCTGCGCGAGCGGCTGAACTTCTACGACATGTACGGGGAGCTCACGCTGGCCGCGCACCACCCTCGGCCCGGCGACCGTGCGGCGGCGCGGGCGCGCATCGCACGCCTCCTCGCCGGCCACAACCACCTGGACGGGCTCGTCTGGTAGGTGGTCGCCACGCGTGACGAGGCCCCGGCCTCGGGAGAAGCCTCCCGAGGCCGGGGCCGACGTCGTCCTCCTGTCAGGTGGTGGGGGTCAGGGCAGCGGCTTCAGGTCGACGTCGTAGACCGAGGTCTGCCCCGCGACGATGGCGGCCGTGCGGACGACGGGGATGAACCCGTTGGCCGCGGCGACGAGCTGGAGCGGCCCGTTGGACCTGGGCATCCAGTACGCGTACTTCCCGTCGGCGCCCGTGACGAGCGTCTTGTCGTACGCCTTGCCGTTCAGCTGGACGACCGCGCCGTCGAGCGGGTCGCCGTCCCCGGTGACCGTGCCCGCGACCTTGCCCCAGCCGGTGGGCGCCTTGACGGTCATCAGCGCGGCGACCGTGGGTGCCTCGTACGGGGTGTCGCCCTTCGCCGTGATGACGGCCGAGTACGCGCCCGGCTGCTCGACGTCGGCGGTGAGGGTGACCGCGGCCTGCACGTACGCCCCCGGGGCCAGCGTGAGCTCGGGCGGCTGGACGTCCAGCCACTCGATGCCGCCGCCCCCGCCGGCCGTCTCGCCCGACACGTTCATGACGATGTGCATGTCGGGGTAGCCGATCTCGGCGGTGTCGGTCGGCTCGGGGATCGAGCACGACTCGGACCGGAGGTAGGACGGCGCGGTCTGACCCGCGTCGTTCGAGCCGATGAAGAACCAGCCGCCGGCCGGGACGTCGATCTCCACGACCAGCGTGCCGCCCTTCGGCACGCTGCCCTCGACCGGCACGGACACGACGGTGCCGCCCGCGTCGGTGCCGACGGTGGTCTCCGCGCTGCCGACGAGCGTCATGTTCGCGTACGCGAGGGCGCCGTCGAGCGTGTACAGGTTGACCGTCAGCGGCTGCGCCACCCGCGCGGCCTCGACCGCGAAGGACACGTTCTTCACGTCGAACCCGCTGCCGATGCCGAAGTCGCTCAGCGTGAAGGTGCGCAGGTACGCGTTGTCCTGCGTGGTCACCTGGTTGCTGCAGGCCACCGAGTTGTTGGCGACGATGTCCTGCGACGCCGAGTGGGTCAGCGTCGTCTCCGCGAGGGGGACGGCCGCCAGGTCGGGGCTGACGGTCCCGGTCTTCGCGCCGGACGTCGCGAACGAGCCCTTCTTCCCGTCCGCCGTGCCCAGCCCGGAGCCCGCGGTGCCTCGCGCCGGCTTCGCCGGCTCGGGGATCGTCGCGGTGTCGGTGACGTGGTTGATCACCGCGCCCGTCGACCCCGTCGTCCCGAGCATCTCGAAGTCGCCGCCGCTCGCGCCGAGGGAGACGTTCACCGGCTCGGTGCCGGTGTTCGTCACCCGGAACGCGCGGGACGCCGTGCCGCCCATGCCGAGGGCGGCCGAGACGCTCTCCTTGTTCACCGCGAGACGGCCCGCGCCGAGCGCGACGTTGCGCGTCACGACCTGGCCGTCCTCCGTGAGGGCCGCGTTGCGGGTGGCTCCCGCGTACGCGTCCTTCGCGTAGGTGATCCCGTACCGCTCGAGCGGGAGCCGGGCGGTGTAGGTGCCGTCCGCGCCCGTGGTCACGACCGTCTCGTCCCCGTCGTCCTTCGACGTGATCGTGACGGTGGCGTCCTCGAGCGGGGCGCCCGTGTTGCCGTCGGTCACGGTGCCCTTCACGGCGCCCATGCCGGCGACGTCGTACGTCACGGACAGGCCCTCGTGCACGACCGGCGCGTTGTACGAGAACTGGGACGCCGTGGCACCCGTCGCGTCCTCGATGCCGATCGTGGCGGAGTCGCCGCGAGCGGTCGCCGTGTCGGTCACCGCGCCGTAGCCGAGGATGATGCGGCCGTCGGCGAGGAGCGTGGCCGAGAAGTTCACGCGGTCCGTCTCCGGCCGGTACTTGCGGAGGTTGCGCCACTCGACGACGAACCCGTCGACGCCGTCGACGGTCGTGGCGCCGGTGTAGACGCCCGACTCCGCGTCCGCGTACATGTCGTCCCAGAACGGGTAGATCGCGCCGTTCGGGGCGGCCGCGCTCGGCAGGGCGCCGTTCGTCAGGCTGGTGGACGACGTCAGGAAGTTCAGGAACCCGTTGGTCGTCACGAACGCCGAGTCGTACGACTCGCCGTAGAACGGGAAGCTGAACGGCAGGTCGACCGAGGCCGCCTTGTCGTCGCCGGTGAGCTCCAGCAGGGTGTCGCCGGCCGCGACCCCGGCGTCGCCGGTGGTGCAGTAGTAGCCGTAGCCGTCGAGCAGCCGCTTGAGGGTGGCGTTCACCGTCTCGTCGCCGTCGACGACGACCTCGGTGCTGAACGGCGCCGCGCAGGTGCCCGCGGAGACGCTCAGGGTGTACGTGCCCTCGGGCACGCCGGCGAGGGAGTACCTGCCGTCGTCGCCGGTGGTGACGGCGTCGAGCGGCCCCGAGAGCGTGACGACGGCCCCCGCGGTGGGCGAGCCGTCCTTCTCGGTGACCGTGCCGGAGACCGTGTGGGTCGGCGCTTGCTGCAGGGTGATCGGCAGCGTGACGGTCTCGTCCACGGCGACCGTGACGTCCGTCGCCGCCGACGGGAGGTACCCGAAGGCCGTCGCGCTCACGGCGTAGCCGCCCACGGGCAGCTCCGCGGCGAACGCGCCGTCCGCGTCGGTCGACACGGTGCGGTCCCGCGCGCCGTCGAAGGTCACCTCGGCACCGGCGACGGCCGCGCCGTCGGCGTCCGTGACGGTGCCGGAGACGATGCCCGTCTCGCCCACGGGGGCGGCGTCGAGCAGCGCCATGACGTCGAGCTTGCCCTCGCCCCAGACGTTGTTGTCGTCGGCGGTGCCGCCGCAGGTCGTGTCGTCGACGTCGACGGCGGCGCCGTCGAGCAGGGCCTGCGTCTCCTCGACCTGACCGACGAGGCTCGGCGCCGCGCTCCACAGCAGCGCGACGGCACCCGCGAGGTGCGGTGCCGCCATCGACGTGCCGTTGTACGACGCGTAACCGTTGCCGGGGACGGACGAGCGGACGTTGACGCCGGGGGCCGAGATGTTCGGCTTGATCCCGGAGTTCTCACCGGTGCCGCGCGACGAGAACGCCGCGATGCTGCCCGACGAGTCGAACGCTCCCACGGAGTAGGTGGCCTCGTTCGCGCCCGGCGACGACGTGGACCGGCAACCCGGCCCCTCGTTGCCCGCCGACCACGTGCCGAAGATGCCGGCCGCCTCCCAGGCGGCGATCTCGTCGGCCATGAAGTCGTCGATGGCACCCGCCGCGTCCAGGCCCCACGAGTTGTTCACCACCTGGGGACGCTGGGCGGGGTCGGGGTCGCTGCCGTCCACCTTGGTGGGCGCGAGCACCCACTGGCCCGACTCAAGCAGGTCCGCGTCCGAGCAGGACGAGCACCCGTTCGCCGCGATCCAGTCCGCGCCGGGGGCGACGCCGATCTGGTTGCCGGCGCCGTCGTCGCCCACCATGGTGCCCATCGTGTGGCTGCCGTGGCCGTCGGTGTCACAGGGGGAGTCACCGGCGCAGGCGTTCGACGAGTCGAACCAGTTGTAGTCGTTCACGATGCTGCCGTCGGCCTGCAGGCCGCGGTAGTGGGGGGCGAGCGCCGGGTGGTCGCCCTGCACGCCCGAGTCGATGTTGGCCACCGTGATGCCCTGGCCGGTGTAGCCGAGGGCCCAGGCGTCGTCGGCGTTGATCGCCTGCAGGCCCCACTCGACGGACTGCGTGCTGCGGTCCGGCGCCTTGTCCCGCTCGACCGGCTCGACGAGGTCGAAGGTGGTGGGGGCGCTGATCCGGGCGACCTCGGGGGACCGCGCGAGCGAGGTGGCGAGGGCGTCGTCGCCGTCGCGCACCAGGATGCGGTTGGAGATCCAGAAGGTCTCGTAGTCGGTGCCCGCGGAGTCGAGCGCCTTGAGGAGGTCCGCCTGCGACCGGTCGGCCACGGCGGTGAGGGTGTCGTAGACGTACTGCCCGCGCTCGTCCCAGTCGGCGATGTCCTTCGCCGCGCCGAGGTCGGCGGTGTCGGTGAGCTCGAGCCAGAAGTCCGCGGGGCCGGCGTCGAGGTCCTTCTCGACGGCGGTCGCGATCTTGTCCTCGGGGTCGGGCACGGTGCCCGACGGGGCGAGAGGCGGATCGGCGGTGGCGGCGAACGCCGGCGCCACCCCGGCCGCGGACGTGGCGAGGAGGGCGAGGGCCGCGCTCGTCGCGACCCACCCCCTCCTCGTGCGAGTTGATGAGTGCACGCTTCCTCCCGGTGGGGAGTCCCCGGGTACGGGGACGTCGTGACGGGCGCCCGGTCGGGGCCCACCCTCCAGGTCAGCCGTGGATCCTCCGGCGGACAAGGGCGGGCGGCGGCCAGTTCCCGGTCAGTCACGGGGCAGCTCCGGGTCGGCCCCGGGCATCCGTCGGCGGGCGGTGCCGCCTGAACTCTGATAGGCACCTGGGTAAACGGTGTCCACGACCTCATCGGAGCACGTGTCGGACGGAGGACGGCAATGCCCCACGAGAACCCGGTCGAGCCGGTCGGTGGTTACGTCCTGTGCATCGGCCTGCCCCTGCAGCGCGTCGGCGAGGTGGCCCGCCTGCTGCGCGGGAAGGTGGCCGTGATCGCGACCGCCGACACGGACGGCGCGCGGCTGCTCCTCGGGCCGCCCGCCGCCGGGGTGATGCCCGACGACGGGTCGTCGCACGCGCTCGAGGTGCACGCCCGCGCGCCCGCGGTCGAGCCCGACCAGGAGCGTCCGACGTCGCACGTCGTCGCCCTCGCCCCCGAGGCCGGGCAGGGCGACGACGTCCTGGTCCCGGGCGGGCGGGAGCCGGGCCGCACCACCCCGGACGTCGCAGGGCGCCGGTTCGCGCCGCCGTCCACGGCCGAAGACGAGGCCGACCGGGCGCGCCGGATCGTGCTGGGCAAGCTCGCCGTGGACCTGGCGGCACGGGAGGTCACGGCCGGCGGGGTGCCCGTGCACCTGTCGTTGCGAGAGTTCGACCTGCTGGCGGCGCTCGCGTCCGCGCCGGACCGCGTCTGGTCGTTCGCCGAGCTCACCCGCACCGTGTGGCGCACGGGCTACCTGGGCGACCCCGACCCGGTGACGTCGGCCGTCAAGCGTCTCCGCAAGCGGCTGCGGGTGGTCCCCGACCTGCGCGTGATGTCCGTGCGCGGCATCGGCTACCGGCTACGGGTGCAGGGTTGACCGGCCGGATTGACCGGTCGGATTGACCGGTCGGGCTGACAGGCCGCCGTCACACCGCGTTCACACGGCGGTCCGTCGGCGTCACGCGCCCGTGACCATCCACCGGTCCCCGCGGGCCCGCAGCCCGGTGGTGAGGGCGCGGGCCAGCATGAAGACGCCGGCGAAGGCGCCCCACAGCCACGCCAGGCCCACCGCGCCGTCCGGCGCCCAGGCTCGCACCGCGAGGGCGAAGGGCACGTAGACCACGAGCGTGAGCATGCCCGCCCACGCCAGGAACCGGCCGTCGCCGGCGCCGATGAGGACGCCGTCGAGCACGAACACCCAGCCCGCCATCGGCATGAGGACGCCCGTGACGACCAGGCCGGCGGTGATCGCGACCCGCACGTCGTGGTCGGCGGTGAACAGCGGGGCGACCCACCACCCGGAGACGGCGAACACGACGCCGATGACGACGCCCGCGCCGACGCCCCACTGCAGCGAGCGGCGCAGCACGGCGCGCACGCGGCCGACGTCGCCCGAGCCGAGCCCGTGGCCCACCAGGGCCTGGCCGGCGATGGCGAGGGCGTCGAGCGCGAAGGCGGCCAGCCCCCACAGGCTGTTGACGACCTGGTAGCCCGCGAGGGCCGTGGCCCCGAGGCTGGTGGCCACCGCGACCGTGAGGAGGATCGCGAGGCGCAGCGACGCCGTCCGCACGAAGAGCGGCGCGCCCGCGCGGGCGTTCGCCCAGATGCCCGCGTGGTGCGGCCGCAGGGACGCGTGGTGCCGGCGGGCGCCGCGCACCACGACCGCCGTGAGCACGGCGGCCATGGCGAGCTGCGTAGCCGCGGTGCCGATGGCCGAGCCGGCGATCCCCAGGCCCGCGCCGTACACGAGGACGACGGACAGGATCGCGTTGACGGCGGCGCCGGTCGACGCGACCCACAGGGGGGTGCGCGTGTCCTGCAGGCCGCGCAGCACGCCCGTCGACGCCAGGACGACGAGCATCCCGGGCAGCCCGATCACCGACCAGCGCAGGTAGACGGCGGCGTAGCCGGCGATGTCGGCGCCGGCGCCCATCGCGCCGACGGCCCAGTGCGCCCCGACGGCGAGGAGCGCGGCGAGCGCGACGCCGAGGCCGAGGGCGAGCCACATGCCGTCGACGCCCGACTGGAGCGCGTCGCGGGTGCGGCCCGCGCCGACGAGCCGGGCGACGGCGGCGGTGGTGGCGTACGCGAGGAACACGCACAGGCCGACGAGCGTGACGAGGAGCGTGGAGGCGACGGACAGCCCGGCGAGCTGGTCGGTACCGAGGTGGCCGACGACCGCGCTGTCGACGAGGACGAACAGCGGCTCGGCGACGAGGGCGCCCAGCGCGGGCAGCGCGAGGGCGAGGATGTCGCGGTCGATGCGGCGCCGGTCGGCCCTGTGGACAGCGGCGCGGGGCGAGGCGTCCGGCGTGTGACCGTCGGGAGGCGTCGGTGAAGGAGGGGTGGCGCCGGGGTGTCCGGAGTCCGGATCGGGGGTGCGGTGCACGTCACCCAACTTTCTTCTCCTCCACAGCCTGAGGGTAACGACGCCGCAGGTCAGCGGCCCGCCAGAAGTTGTACACAGCCGATATCCCCAGTTGTGCACAGGGCTTTCCACCGCCCGTGCACAGGCTCGACCACCCTGTCCACAGGTCGGTCCACACCTGTGTCCACAACGGCCGTTGCGCAGGGTCGCGGGCGCGCCTAGCGTCGTCCGCGGTGTCAGTGCCCCACGGTAGAACGTGGACCTGACAGCGGGAGTCGATGTCCGGTGACGGACCGGACGCCGGCGACGGCGGGGGAGCGGGGTGGGCATGTCGATCGAGGAGCTCGAGGCGGGATATCAGGGGGCGTCCTCCGGCGCCACCTTCGACCGCACACCTCCTCAGGACGTCGCCGCCGAGATGAGCGTGCTCGGCGGCATGCTGCTCTCCAAGGACGCGATCGCCGACGTCGTCGAGCAGATCCGCGGCAACGACTTCTACCGCCCCGCGCACGAGGCGATCTACGACGCCATCATCGACCTCTACGGTCGCGGCGAGCCCGCCGACGCCATCACGGTCGTCGCCGAGCTCACCAAGCGGGGCGAGCTCACCCGCATCGGCGGCGCCCCGTACATCCACGACCTCATGGCCGGCGTCCCCACCGCGGCCAACGCCGGCTACTACGCGCGCATCGTGCAGGAGCGGGCCGTGCTGCGCCGCCTCGTCGAGGCCGGCACCAAGATCGTGCAGCTCGGGTACGCCACCGACGGCGGCGACGTCGAGGGCATCGTGAACACCGCGCAGGCCGAGATCTACGCCGTCACCGAGCGCAAGACCTCCGAGGACTACCTGCCGCTCGCCGAGATCATCGGCGGCACCATGGACGAGATCGAGGCCGCCGGGAACCGCGGCGAGGGCATGGTGGGCGTGCCCACCGGCTTCGCCGACCTCGACCGCCTCACCAACGGCCTGCATCCCGGGCAGATGATCGTCATCGCCGCTCGACCTGCCATGGGCAAGTCGACGCTGGCCATCGACATCGCGCGGGCGGCGTCGATCAAGCACGGGCAGTCGTCCGTGGTCTTCTCGCTGGAGATGAGCCGCAACGAGATCACGATGCGTCTGCTGTCGGCGGAGGCGCGCGTGCACCTGCAGAAGCTGCGCAACGGCTCCATGGGCGAGGACGACTGGCAGAAGGTCGCCAAGGTGATGGGCCGCGTCTCCGAGGCGCCGATGTTCATCGACGACTCGCCGAACATGTCGCTGACCGAGATCCGCGCCAAGTGCCGGCGGCTCAAGCAGAAGCACGACCTCAAGCTCGTCGTCATCGACTACCTGCAGCTCATGACCTCCGGCAAGAAGGTCGAGTCTCGACAGCAAGAGGTCTCGGAGTTCTCCCGCGCGCTCAAGCTGCTGGCGAAGGAGATCGGCGTCCCCGTCATCGCGCTGTCGCAGTTGAACCGTGGTCCCGAGCAGCGGCAGGACAAGAAGCCTGCGATGTCGGACCTTCGTGAGTCCGGCTGCCTCACGGAGGACACGCGCATCCTCCGCGCAGACACCGGCGCGGAGACGACGATGGGCGAGCTCTTCGCGCTCAACGCCAAGGACGTGCCGGTTTGGGCACTGAACGAGCGGCTGCAGTACGTGCGCCGCCACCTGACCCACGTGTTCCCGACCGGTGTGAAGCCGGTGTACCGGCTGCGGCTGGCCTCGGGCAAGGAGATCGAGGCGACGGCGAACCACCCGTTCCTCACCTACGAGGGCTGGACTCCGCTCGGCGAGCTCGAGGTCGGGTCGCGCCTCGGCGTGCCGCGCCACGTGCCGGGTCCGGAGCGCAACGCGGAGTGGGACGACCGGAAGGTCGTGGCGATGGCGGAGCTCCTCGCTGCTCGCTGCGACGTCGAGACGCGCGTCCCGACGCCCGCGTTCCATCTGCCGAAGAACCAGATCGCACTATTCGTCCGTGAACTTTTCTCGCGTATGGGCAACGTCGTAGTCGCCGACTCGGACGAGGGCACCGGTCGTGTGTCGATGCGGTCGGGTGATCGACGGTTGCTCGACGACGCCGCACGTCTGCTGCTGCGTTTCGGTATCTCCGCCCGCATCCTTGGGACGGGCGCGGCCGGCTGGCGGCTCGACGTCGCGGGGACTGACAGCGTCCGGCGGTTGCTCCAGGAGATCGGCATCGAGGGCCATGACGACTCCGCAGCCGATCTGCTTCGCCGGGTCAGGACTGCCGGCCGGACCAACCTCGCCGAGCCCCGACCCATCTGGGACGAGATTCGCGACGTGCTGGCGACGAGGTCGGCCTCGGGGACCAGCGCAAGCGCCCCGGCCCTGCAGACCATCTCCCGAGTGCTGGACGAGGACGACCTTGAGATCGATGCCGTCAACGACCTGCTCTGGGAGGAGGTCGTCGCTATCGAGCCGCTCGGTGAGAGGCAGGTGTTCGACGCCACCGTGCTCGACACCCAC
The DNA here is from genome assembly GCF_042728595.1 of Isoptericola sp. NPDC060185. Classification (NCBI taxonomy): domain Bacteria; kingdom Bacillati; phylum Actinomycetota; class Actinomycetes; order Micrococcales; family Promicromonosporaceae; genus Isoptericola; species Isoptericola sp. NPDC060185. Next base: position 65,640 of record NZ_JBHWYY010000009.1, read on the forward strand.
AACTTCATCGCCAACGGCATCGCCGTCCACAACAGCATCGAGCAGGATGCCGACATGGTCATCCTGCTGCACCGCGAGGACGCCTACGAGAAGGAGTCCCCCCGCGCCGGCGAGGCGGACCTGATCGTCGCCAAGCACCGTAACGGCCCCACCGACACCATCACCGTCGCGTTCCAGGGGCACTACTCACGGTTCGTCGACATGCAGTCCTGACGCGTCCTTGTTGACGTGCAGCCTAGATTGCAAAATGCTCCACCTTTGTTACAAGCGCCTGGAGGGAGTTTCGTGGTGGGGGTCCACGCGCTCAACGCCCTCGTGGTCGGGGTAGTGGGGACTGCTGCACGGATAGGTGACACCTGACCTGTGGTGCCTGTGGGTGCAGTGTCTCGACATGCCCCCGTGCACATGTCGTGTCGGACCACCGGAGGCTTCCTTGTCCTGGAGTCGGCACTCGACTTGGCGTGACGCCGGCCCGCGATCTCGTGGCGATTTCGTTTCACCCGAACTCCGTAGCGAGATTCGCGACTGATGTCGGGTGGCTTCCCTACGATCCTGGTGTGCCCGGAAACGTCCTGCCGCTGCCCCCAGGCCCTCGCTTGCGCCCAGGCCAGAACCTTCCCATCCAGACCCTCGCGCCTAGCTTCGATCCGGACCGGCACCGGGTCTACTACGACTTGCTCGAACGGGCGATCGGTGCAGATGGGGTGCGCAACGTCGCCCTGACCGGCGCGTACGGCACGGGCAAGAGCAGCGTGCTCGAACACCTCGATAGCGAGCACGGGGCCCGCGTTGTCAAGCTCTCCTTGTCGACGATCGCCCCGGAGTTGCACGACGACGACTACAACGCGATGGGCGAGGCGTCAACCGGTCGCCATGCGCGCACGAATCAGATCCAGAAGGAGATCGTCAAGCAGTTGCTGTACCGCCTTCCGCCCGAGAAGGTCCCACACTCGCGATTTCGCCGAGTCAGCGTGCCGAGCACGCGGCGTGACCGGTCGATCGCCGTGGGCACCGGAACGGCGGTCTTCGTCGTCTTGTTCGGTCTTGGTCTGCTGCAGCCGATGGTCGAGTCCCTTCTCCCGACGCTCTGGCGCCAGATCGTCGCCTACCTGCTGCTGCTCGGCCTCTCCGTTGCACTCGTCTGGGCTGTTCTGCTGGTCGTCCGCGCCCGGCCGGCTGTCAGCGCCTCGGTCCAGACCGGCCCAGCGACCGTCACCCTGTCCAGGCAGTCCGACTCGTACTTCGACGAGTACCTCGACGAGATCGTCTACTTCTTCCAGGCGAGCCGCCGGGACCTCGTCGTCATCGAAGATATCGACAGGTTCGAGGACGTCCATGTCTTCGACACCTTGCGTGCGCTGAACGGCCTGCTCAACAGTTCCGATCAGATCGGGCGCCGGATCGTCTTCGTCTACGCGATCCGTGACAGCGTCTTCGACCACATCGGCGGGGAATCAGAGGACGGCACTGAGGAAGGCCCGGGTGATCAGAACGACCGGGCGAAGACAACACTCAAGCGCGCGAACCGTACAAAGTTCTTCGATGTCATCATCCCCGTCGTGCCTTTCGTCAGCGCCGATAACGCCCGTGACGTGATGACTGACGTCATGGCCAGCGCCGACTTCGAGATTGACCCCGCCCTCATCCGACTTGCCGCACGCCACGTCGCCGACATGCGCTTGATCCGCAACATCCGCAACGAGTTCGAGATCTATCGCAACCGCCTGGTGGTCCCCGCCGACCACATCCCCGGCATCACCGACGACCTCGTATTTGCTGTCGTCCTGTACAAGAACACCCACCTGACGGATTTCGAGAAGATCCGCTACCGCGAGAGCGCGCTCGACCAGCTGTACTCGATCTGGCGCGACCTCGTCCGCCACAATCTGACCGCCCAGTCGAACGAGCTGGTGCGCTTGCGGCGCGACCGCCGCCTCAGCGCGACGAGGGATGCACGCGCGGCCAGCCTTGGACGGCTCCTTACGGCCTTCTCCGAGACGCTGCACGAGGGTGCTGCCGAGGGCTCCACCTCCGGGTCAGCAGAGCTCGCCGGGCCCGCAACAGACGACAACGTGCAAGAAGTTCAGACGTGGGCGACGATCGCGGACGGAGCCCGCCAGCAGATCATTTTGAAGGCGTACCGCTCCGGATCGGTCACATTGTCATTCAGTCAGGACCAGCTCGCGGGGCTTCTCGGGGTGCCCATCGACCAACACGAGTGGGATACCCGCGATGAGGAGAAACTCACCGCGCAGATCGAGGACGCTGAGGCGAACCTACGCTTCTTGCGCCACCATGTCTGGGAGGGCCTCTGCGCGCGAACAGAATTCCGCCTTGACGCCTCCTCCCTCGAGCTCACCGACTCCTCCGGCCGGGAACTCGACGGAGAGCAGACGTTCGACGCGGTCGTCGACGCGGTCCTTCACTCGGACTTGGCCCGCGAGCTCGTTCGTCACGGATTCCTCACGTCTCACTTCGCGCTGTACGCGTCGAGCTACTACGGCAACCACCTGGGACGCGATGCGCTGGAGTACATCCGCCGCTGTATCGAGCCGGGCGAGCCCGACGCGACCTTCACGCTCAGCTCGATCGATGTTGAGCAGATCCTGCGTGAGCAGGGCGCGGACAAGAGGGACGATGCCGCCCTGTTCAGCGACGCCAGCATCTACAACGTCAGCATCCTCGACTACTTGTTGGCCCAACGCCCGCAGGCCGCGGCACGGGTCGCCCGCCAACTGTCGCGCCGTGGGGACAGCGACGACGACTTCCTCCACACATACATCCAGCAAGGGAGCCACCCCGGAACCTTGTTGGCCCTGATGTCCCCGCACTGGAAGGGCGTCGTCCGCTACGCCGCACTCGACGCGCCCATCGACCCGGACGACCGACCAGCGCTGCTCGACGCGGTGCTGCGGTCCATCCCGAACGACGACTTCGACGTCGATCACCAGCTCGGGCATGTACTCACCGGCATGTACCGCGAGATCGCCGTCATCTGCAGGCCGCAATCTCTAGAGCAGGCGCGCACGGTCCTGAGCCTCGCCCGTGCCAGCGGTGCGCGCCTCGAGTCTCTCGAACCACTGAACGCCGCAGCCCGCGATGTCGCACTTGAGTTCCGGCTGTACCCAGTCACCGAGGAAAACCTCCGGATCCTCGTGCCGGAAGGCAAGATCGCACTCGACATCGTCCAGACGACCAGCACACACGCCTACCAGTACGTACTCGACCGGCTCTCGGACTATCTCCTACTCGTCGACACGGTCGAGCACATCGACGTGATCGCGAGTACCGAGAGATTTGCCGCGGTACTCAACGACATCGCCAAGCAGAACGACACCCAGAACATCCACGCCTTCGTCAGCCGCTGCGAACCCGAGTGCCGCGTACCGAACCTTGGGGATGTCGACCCGGCGGCCTGGCCCGAGCTCTGCTCAAGCCGACGTACTGACCCAACCTGGACCAACACAACCAATTACCTCAAGCACCACGGCATCGACCGCTCGATCTCCGCGCTGCTTACAAAACACAAGAAGATCACCGATGCCGACGGCCAGTCGCTCGACGACCGAATCGAACTCGCCGTCACCGTCCTGAACGCAGGCGAGCTCATCTCTTCGCCGACGACGCGCGTCTCGCTCGCCGCAAGCCTCAAGCCCGGAGCGGTCCCCGCCACAGACCTCGAGCCGGAGGCTAGCGACCTCGTCGCGAAACTCCTGCGCAAGCGCCTCCTAGCCGACGACAGCGCGACCTTCGCCGCCGGCATCCTCACCGACTGGGCAGCGCACGAGGCCGCGATCGCCGCATCGAGGAAGTACGCGACATTCGTTTCTTCCGCGATCCTGCCTCCCGGCGTGCTGCCACGCTTTATCCGCAGCGCCACGATCGATGGGTCCGTCCGACTTGCCGTCGTCCGGCGCCTGCCAGAGTTCCTCGCCGGCGCGAACGGCACACAGGTGCGTGCGATCGCCGATGCCCTCATCGACAAGGGATGGCGCCTCGGCTACCGCAGTCTCGAAGCGCTCAGGGCCGCTGGTGCCAACGCGACCCAACTCCTCCGGCTCATCCAGGCGCGGGGAGCGGATCTGTCGAACGACGACCTCAAGGCGCTGTTGGTGGATCTGGGAGGCGACTACCGCCGGGTGGGCCAGGGTGGCAGCGGGCGGCCTACATTTGCCGTCACGCCCGCCCACCGGTACGTCCTAGACCGCCTCGTCGGCGACACGATCCGGGAGGTCAAGGCGCAGACGTTCAAGACCAAGGGAGCGAAGTTGGTCGTGCTCCTGCGCTAGCCGGATGCCTAGACCAGATCTACCTCGGCGAAGTCGCGCTCGATCTGGGCGCGCGAGTCCAGCAGGAGTGGGAGCAGGGTGGAGGGCAGCCGGTCCGCGAACAGGTCTGCCTGGCGTGCCTACCTCTACGGACTCATGGCCGGCGGCCGCGCCGTGCAGATCCTGTCCGACCAGCTTGCGCGCACCAGGAAGTCATCGACAGCGGCAGCCGCTGACCAGGCATGATGCAACCTATCTTGCGCAAGCCCTGCGACACGCCCGCAGTCGTGCAAGGTAGAGCGGCGTGTCCGTGCAATCTGCGCTGCACGTCGACAGTCCTGCTGTCGTTGTACAGCCCAGATTGCAGATCGGTCCACTTTTGACAAGGCAGCCGAAGACCAGGCCCCCATCGTCGAAGCCGTAGCCGGGCTGACCTATGAGGAATTCGACGCGGACGTCCGTGTCGTCAGCGGTCGACTCGCAGGGCTGTTCGCCTCGTGGTGCTCGCCTCGGACTTGATCCGTGGGGCTGCCGGCGTCCCCCCGAGCCCTCTGCTTTCGTTTTTTTCGAGTTAGGCTGGCGGCATGAGCGTCGTCATAGAGCACACCGTGCTGCCCCCGGCGGCCGGCTCCACACTGTCGGATCTGTCGGCGGTGCTTGAAGAGGCTGGCTCGTCTGCACTCGTGGGTCCGGACGGGTCGCAGATCGAGCTACCCGTCGAGGTGTTCGTGGTGCTGCGCGATGCGGTGCGCGCGATGGCTCACGGCCAGGCTGTCACCCTTGCTCCTCATGACACGGTGATGACGACCCAGGCCGCCGCGGACTTCCTCGGCATCTCGCGGCCGACGCTGGTGCGGCTCCTGGAGGACGGGGATGTTCCGTTTACACGCCCTGGTCGGCACCGCCGAGTGCGACTCTCGGATCTGGTCGAGTATCAACAGCGGTCGAGGCGCGAGCGGCGAGAGGTCTTGGCCGAGCTCTCTCGCGAGGCCACGGCTGACGGAGCCGGCGGCGACGGCTTCGACGCGACTCGTTGACAGATGTCGTTCCCAGTCGTTCTGGACGCATGCGTCCTGGTCCCTCACCCGCTGTTCGACACGCTTCTCCGGCTGGCCGATACGGGCATGTTCCGGCCGCTGTGGACGCTGCAGATCTTGGACGAGGTTGAGCGCACCCTGATCGACAAGCGTGGGCTCGCTCCGGCGAAGGCGCGCCACCGGATCCGGCAGATGAGCCGCGCTTTCCCCGAAGCGCTCATCGAGGGATACGAGGACCTGATCCCCGCCATGACCAACGACCCGAAGGACCGACACGTACTGGCGGCGGCCGTCAGGTCCGGGGCGAGCGTGATCGTGACCGCGAACCTGAAGGACTTTCCGATCGCCTCGATGGAGAGGTACGAGATCGAGGCAGTTCATCCTGACGCCTTCCTGCTCGACCAGCTCGACCTCGACGCGAAGGCGGTGCTCGAGTGCCTGCGTGAGCAGCACAGCGACTACACCGACCCGTCGTTGTCCGTCGCCGAGTTCTTCCAGGCGTTCAGGCCTACGGTCCCGAAGTTCGCGGAGGTGGCGGAGTCGCTGACTCAAGGGTCTCGGGCCGACACGTCTGCGGGACGTTGGCCGGCGTGGCCCCGCGAGCTTCCGTTGCCGCTCGAGGCGCGTACCGCCGCCGAGGCGTTCGCCGCGTTCTTCCCTGAGGGTGAACCCAGCCCGTCAGTGCCACTCGGCGCGGCGTTTCTGTGGTGGAAGGCCCTGCTCGACATCGACCGGTACCGGATGGCGCTCGACAGCCTCACCTTGCACCCGCCGGCATGGGATGACTTCCGTCAGGCCCGCGCCGATCTTGACGGATGGTCGATGGCACAGCGTGTCGACCAGAACGATGAGCACCCCGAGCTGGTTGCTCACGTCCGCTTCATTCCGCCGACGGCAAGCAGCGCGCAGGTGTTCGCGGACGCCGTTCTGCCAGAGGCGCACGTGCTGACGCTCGTCCGGTGTGATGACGGCTGGTGGCGCGCCTGGGGCTTGTCACGCAACCGGTACCCCTCCTACGCCGAGGTCATCGGTTCCAACGCGTAGCCCGCCCGAGCCGGAACCTCCATGTCGCGATCCGGGCGACACGCCCGAGATCACGCAAACCACAGCGGCCGTGTCCGCGCTGCATGTCGACACCTGCAAGCACCATCACGCAGGTGGTCGACCTTCTGTGCAGCAGCTCCCTGAGGGCCTGGCCGGCCGATATATTCCCCGGTCATGACCGACGACCCGTGGAGCCGCATCTTCCTCGCCGTGCACGACGGCGATCCCGGCCCGTGGTGGTGCCCGGTGTGCGACTCCGACGATCCGACGGTGGAGCTAGGCCAGAAGTTCAGGGGCGGCGAGGTGATCCGGACGACCGTGTACTGCCTCAGCTGCACCGCACAGGCGGACGTGCCCGCCTCGCCCCACGGCGTTCGTCCGTGACCGTCGTCGGCCCGACCGCGCCGACGTCGTTCCATCCCGCGACGTGATGAGCGAGGTGTCGCCGACGGGCAGGAGCGTCGCCGGTCGGCCCCGGGTGGTGTGCCTGTGCGGGTCGCTGCGCTTCCGCGACCTGTTCGAGGCGGAGCGGCGCCGGCTGACCGCCCGAGGCGTCATCGTGCTCGCGCCCGAGGCGGTCGACGAGGCGCTGACGCCGGCCCGGCGCGAGGCGCTGGGCGAGCTGCACCTGCGGCGGATCGACCTCGCGGACGAGGTGCGCGTGGTCAGCGCGGGCGGCTACGTCGGGGCGGCGACTCGCCGCGAGGTCGCGTACGCCCGGGCGGCCGGCAAGGTCGTCACCTCGGTGGAGCCCGACCTGGCGGTGTGAGCGTCGCAGCGATCGTCGTTCGTGCTCGGGGCATCCATACTGGCCGGCATGCGGACCATCACGAGCGCACGACTGACCCTGCGCCCCTGGGCGGACCACGACGCGGACTTCCTGCTGGACCTCGAGGCCCGCTGGGAGACGGTGCGGTTCCTCGGTCCGCAGGCGCGGCAGATGACGTCGCGGGACGAGGCGCTCGCGTCGATCGCGCGCCGTCGTGCGCTGGACCATCCCGTGCACGGGATCTGGGCCGTGGCGGACACGGAGACCGGCGCGCTCCTGGGCAACCTGCTGCTCAAGCCGGCCCCCCTCACGCGGGGCGTCACGGGCGACGCCCCGGTGGAGATCGGCTGGCACCTGCACCCGGACGCGCAGGGTCGCGGGTACGCCACCGAGGCGGCGGCCGCAGTCCTTGTGGACGCCGGACGACGCGGCCTGACCTCGGTCATCGCCGTGACCGACCCGCGCAACGAGGCCTCGCAGCGGGTCTGCGTCCGCCTCGGCATGGAGGACCGCGGCCTCACCGAGGACTACTACGACGAGACCAACGTCCTGTTCGTGCGGTCGCTGACCGCGGCGTGGTAGGTACGGAGAGGAAGGAGCGCCTGGCGAAGGCTCGCTCTCGTCAGGACTGGGGCACGACGACCAAGCCGCGGAGGTAGTCGGCGATCACGAGGTCGGGCTTCCCGTCGCCGGTGACGTCGCCGACGGCGATCCCACGGTTGTCGTAGTGCCTCGTCGCGTTGGGGATCCGCGCGGTCTGCGCGCGGCCCAGCAGCCCGTCCGGGCGCTGGAGGAGGACGCTGGCCGTGTTCCAGCCCCCGTGCACGGTGACGAGGTCGCGCCGGCCGTCGCCGTCGACGTCGACGAGCGTGAGCGGCTCGGGCATGTCCACCAGGCCGTGCAGGACGGGAGCGCCGATCGTGCTCGCCCCCGTCTGCGGGTACACCGACGCGCCGGCGTAGGGGCTGTTGGTGGCGCGGGTCGCCGCGATGTCGGCCCGCCCGTCACCCGTGACGTCGCCGACGGCGATCGAGCTCAGGTCGGGCACGTCGGCGATGCGGGTCTCCTCGGAGAAGCCGCCGTCGGCATCCTGGGCGTACACCAGCACGTCGTGGGTGGTGTTGCCGACGACGTCGGTGCGGCCGTCGCCGTTGACGTCGCCGGTGTCGACCAGCCCGCCGACAGTCGGGGAGACGACGACCGGGTCCGTGGCGCCGGACGCGACGTCCAGGTAGGCGACGGTGCGCGGGGTGGCGTCTGTGACCACGAGGTCGCTCCGGCCGTCGCCGTCGAGGTCGGTGGCGACGATGTCGTTCGTCGCCTCGGGGGTGGCGAGCAGGGTCGGTGCACCGAGCGCCCCGCCGTCCTGGAGGTAGATGTCGACGCCGAGGTTCCCGGCGACCGCGACGTCGACGTCGCCGTCCGCGTCGAAGTCACCGGCGGCGGTGCGCATCGTGGCGGCGAAAGTGCCGCCGTGGGACGGCAGCACGGTGGGGACGGCGAGGGTGCCGTCGGGCTGCTGGGCGAAGATCGCGAGCTTGAACCGGGCGTCGTCCTCCTCGCTGGCGTAGCCGCGCGTGGTCAGGAGGACGTCGTCGAGACCGTCTCCGGTGACGTCGGCGACGGCGACGCTGGTCGGGTCGGAGCCGGTGCCGAACGCATGCACCTGGGGCGAACCGAAGTCCACGTCACCCCAGGCGGAGACGACGTCGTGATCGACCGGCGCCGACGCGCTCGCACCGGTGCTCTCCCAGGTGCCGCCGCGGTACTGCGCCCGGAAGACGTGCGGGCCGGCCGTCAGGTCGGTCAGCTGGAACATGGCGTCGTGGTCCCGGTAGTCGATGTCGACGCGCCCCACGTACGCGCCGTCGAGCGTGAACTCGACGGCCCCCTCGAAGAGGACGTCGTCCTGGCCGGGCAGGCTCACGTGGGCGGACAGGACGACGCGCTGACCCTCCTCCGTGACGGCCGGGGACACCGTGAGCTCCGTCGTCGTCGGCGTCCCCGCCGCCACGTACAGCTCGGCCGAGTCGGCGACCGCGATCCCGCGCACGGACCGCACCGTGTAGGTGTACCAGTGCCCCGGCACGATGTCCGCGTCCCTGAAGCTGGAGGCCGTGGTCGTGCCCAGGGAGACCTTCTCCTCGGCACCCGCGGCGCGGAGCACCTCGTAGTGCTCAGCGCCCGCGCCGGGGGTCCAGGTGAGCTCCATGGTCGTGCCCGTGCTGGTCGCTGCCAGGCCGGTCGGGGCGTCGATCGCCTCGGGGGTCGAGGCCACGGCCTCGGCCGAGGGGCGCGAGTACTTGGACCACCCCGACCGGGTCTCCACGACGTAGTAGTAGGTCGTGGCCGGCGTCAGGCCCGAGTCCGTGTAGGTCGTCCTCGCGGCGTCGACCGACGCCACCGTGAGGTACGGGCCGCCGGAGGTGGTCGATCGGGCGAGCCGATACCCGTCGGCCCCCGCGACCGGCGCCCACGCGACCTCCACGGCCGTGGGCTCCAGCGCGTGCGCCTGCACCCCCGCGGGCGGCCCGACGGGCTTCGCCGCCGTGGCGACCGGGGCGACGCCGGCCAGGACGAGGAGGGTGGCGGTGACACCGCAGAGGAACCGCACCAGTCGTGCACCCGGGTGGTGGGAGGGGCGTCGCCCTGACATCTCGCGGACCATGGGGCACCACTCCTCGTCGTCATCGCACCGGGGTCGCCCGTCCCGACGACGTCGGGAGCGAGGCACGACACCGTGCCGCAGCGAGCGGTCGAGAACTTAGCGGACAAAACCCCCGTCGCTCAACGCTTCGGCGGCGCAGCCCGCCGTGGCCCACTCTTGACACTCCATCGGACGGCCGACAGACTCCTTTTGCATAGTTGGCGGCAGAAGTCGCATGGCCGTCGCCGCAGATCGACACCGTCGTCCATCGGAGCACCCATGCAGACCTCATTCGAATCCCCACGCGCGCGTCGCCTCGGCGCCGCACTCACGGGCGGAGCTCTCCTCGCGAGCGCGCTCGCCACGGCCCCGGCGGTCGCCGCACCCGCCACCGTTGCGGCCCTCACGTCGGCCACGACGCCGACCGCGGCAGCGCCGTCGACGTGCGGCGAGGGCGACGGGCTGCCCGACTCCAAGATCTCGATCCAGCTGTACACGCACGTGGGCGAGCTGGGGTATTCCGGGACGCCGTCGGCGGAGACCCTCGACCGGGTGCTCGGGGAGGTGGCGAACGCCGGTTTCACGAACGTCGAGCCGTACAACCACCCGTACTCGATGCCCGTGGACGAGTACCAGGCCATCCTCGACAAGCACGGCCTCGAGGTGTCCAACAGCCACGGCAGCACGGACCGGGACTCGTGGCCGGCGACGGTCGCCAACGCCGTCGCGCTGGGCCAGGACTACATCGGGTCCGGCGGGATGGCGGGCGGCTACGGCACCTACGAGGAGGCCGTCGCGACCGCGCGGTACGCCGACGAGCTCGGCCGCTACGCGCACGAGAACGGCGCGAACAAGCTGGTGCTGCACAACCACCAGAGCGAGTTCACCACGCGGTACCCGGACCCGGAGACGGGCGAGATGGTCAGCGCCTGGCAGGTCATCGAGGAGAACACCGACCCGCGGTACGTCACGTTCGAGCTCGACGTCGGCTGGGCCGCGGACGCCGGCATCGACGTCCCGTCGTGGATCGAGGAGTACGGGGACCGCATCGAGCTCCTGCACGTCAAGGACGCCGTGAACGTGAACGCGGAGGGCGACATGCGCCAGGTCGCGCTCGGTACCGGCGACCTCGATCTCCCGGCGATCATCGCCGCCGCCGAGCCGTACGTGCACTACTACACGTACGAGTGGGACAACGCGCCGTCGTTCGAGACGTCCGCGCAGTCCTACCGGTACCTGCGCTGCTTCCAGTCCGAGGAGCAGGCGGACGAGTGCACCGACGACGGCCAGCAGTCGCTCGCGCTGGGCCGGCCGGTGACGGTGTCCAGCATCGACGACCCGTCGCGCACCGGCGAGATGGCGGTGGACGGCAACGCCGGCACCCGGTGGGGCAGCGGGTGGAGCCAGCCGGAGTGGATCGCCGTGGACCTGGGCGCGTCCTACGACCTGAGCCGCGTCCGGATCGACTGGGAGACGGCGTACGCGTCGGGCTACGAGATCCAGACGTCGCCGGACGGTGAGACCTGGACCACGGTGCGCACCGTGACCGACGGCGACGGCTTCGTCGACGAGCTGGACGTCGCGGGCACGGGCCGGTACGTGCGCCTGCTCGCGACGGAGCGCGCGACGCAGTGGGGTTTCTCGATCTACGAGCTCGAGGTGTTCGGCGCGCCGGCCGGCCAGGCGGCGCCGGAGCCCGTGACCCGCGGGGCTGGCTACTGGTCGTCGGAGTACCGGGAGGTCAAGGACGCGGAGCACACCGCCGACGAGCTGGCCTGCTACCTGTCGACGACGCGCGCGCAGAGCGCCGTGTTCGCCGAGGCGGTCGACCTGGGCACGACGGACGACGCCCTCCAGGTGCTGTGGGCGGCGAACCACGACGCGCAGGTCGACACCCTCGACCGGCAGCTGCTCGCCGCGTGGCTCAACGTCGCCACGGGCGCGCTCGCCCTCGACGACCAGATCGCCCTCGACGACCCGGCCGACGGCGCCGGGACGGTCGGCGACCTGCTGCACGCCACCGAGGCCGCGCGCCTCGCCGAGGGCGCGACGTGGGCCGATCTCGAGGGGTACAAGGACGCGCTGGAGACGGTGAACGCCGCGAGCTGACCGCGACCGGTCGCGGTGACCGGGCCCGGCGAGAAGCCCGGCGAGACACGGGCGCCGCGACCGGGTAGGAATGGCGGTCGTGGGGCGAGGGAGCGGACGCGCGTGGCACGGTGAGAGCCAGGGCACCGGGGGCGCGTACGCCTTCGGGCAGCTGGGTGCGCTGCTGCTGGAGGCGGGCCTGTCGGTCACCGACGTGCGCCTCTCCCTCGAGCGGGCCCAGCGCGAGCAGCCCGACGCGGCGGAGGAACGGCTGCGGTTCGACGTCCTGCCCGACGTCGTCCTCGTCAGCCGGGACGCCACGGGCGAGGTGACCCTCGTGGGGACGCAGGGCGACGACCTGTCGTTCCGGCAGGCCGCGCACGCCGGGCGCCTGGCCCGCGAGGTGGAGTCGGGCGCGGTGCGCGTGGACGGGGCGGCCCACCGCATCGAGGCGATCCGGCGGCTCGCCCGCCCGCACGCGTCGGCCGGGTGGGTGCTCGGCAGCGCGGCCGTCGCGGTGGGGCTCGCCGTCGTCTTCCGGTGCCCCTGGTGGGCGGTCGTGGTCAGCGTGCTCACGGGCGCCCTGGTCGGGATCCTCTCGCTGCTGCTGCGGCGTCTCGACGGCGCCACCGCCGTCGTCCCCTTCCTCGTGGCGCTGGTGTCGACGACGGGGGTGGGCGCGGTGGCGTCGGCGCTCGACCTCGGGCCGGTGCCGCTGTTCGCGGTGTGCGCCCCGGTCGCCGTGCTGGTCCCGGGCGCGCTGGTGACGAACGCGCTGCTGGAGCTCACGGCGTCCGACATCGTGACGGGGGCGGGCCGGCTGGCCTACGGCGTCATCGTGCTCGGCATGATGGCGGTGGGCATCTCCGCGGGCTCCGCGCTCACGGGGCTCACGCTGGACCCGTCGTCGGCCGCGCTGGTCGGGGACGTGCGGTCGACGACGGCGGACGCGGGCGGGTGGCTCGCGATCCCGCCGCAGTGGGCGTCGTGGGCGGGCGTGGTGGTGCTCGCGATCGGCGTCGGCCTCGCGTTCGGGTCGGGGCGCCGCCTCACCGTGCTCAACGTGGGCGTCATGACCTGCACCTTCGCGCTCCTGTCCGTGCTGTCGCCGTGGATCGGGCCGGAGGTCGCGGCGGGCGTGACCGCGGCGCTGCTCTTCGTGACCGCGCGCCTCATCGAGCAGGGGATGGTCGCCCTGCCCAGCGCGGCCACGTTCCAGCCGGCGTTCCTGCTGCTCGTCCCCGGCACGGTGGGCCTCGTCGCGCTGGCGTCCACCGACCTGGGCTCGCTCGAGTCGTCGCTGATGACGTTCGTCAGCCTGTGCCTGGGCGTGAAGATCGGCGCCCTGCTCGCCGACGCGACCGTGCGCGGGCGCCCCGCCGGCGCGGTCACCGACGAGCCCGGCGCAGGAAGCAGGTGATGAGGACGAGGCTGAGGACGACGGGCACGACGGACGCCTCGAGCCCGAAGTCGCCGCCCGTGAGCAGGGCCGGGCCGTGCGGGACGGTGACGAGCAGGCTGGGCGCGACGTGGCCGGACACGGGGATGCCGACGAGCTGCTCGAGGCCGTTCCAGGTGGCGTGCAGCGCGGTGACCAGCCAGAGGCTGCGCCGCCACAGGAACGCGGCGCCCATCAGCCCGCCGGCCTCGACGGCCACGGCCACGGAGCTCCAGACCGTCGCGCCGGGGTTGGCGAGGTGGAGGAGCCCGAAGAGCAGGGCGCTGACGACGAGCGCGGTGCGGGGGCCGCGGAGTGTCTCGACGGCCTGGAGGACCAGCCCCCGGATCATCAGCTCCTCGGTGAGCGCCCCCGCGAGCGCGACGGCGACGAGGCCGGGGAGCGCGCCCAGGCCGGCGGCGCCGTCGAGGGTGAACCGGTAGCCGCCCAGCACCACGATGACCAGGAGCGAGGCGGCGATGAACGCGGCGCCGATGCCGGCCCCGAGACGGACGTCGCGCCACATGCCGCGCAGGGCGATCTCGGGCGTCGGCCGGCGGGCGACGAAGCGCATGACGGCCCAGTAGACGGCGAGCGCGACTCCCGCGCCGAGCAGCGCCGGCACGGGTGGGGCGTCCGCGAGGGCGGACGGGGCGGCGATCGCGAGAAGGCCGACGGCGAGCCAGCCCAGCGGGTGCCGGAGGATGCGGGCGATCCGCGACGAGGACTCCCGGACGGTGCGGTGCGGTGCGGTGGAGGTCATGCCTCGACGCTAGGGACCGGGCGATGCCCGGCGGATCACGGGCGAGAGCGCGATCGGGGTCCCTCGCACGGGGGACGCGGGCTCAGGGGCGGGGCGCCACGAGCCCGCTCCGGTACGCGTGGACGACGGCCTGGACGCGGTCGCGCAGGCCGAGCTTGAGCAGGATGCGCGAGACGTACGTCTTCACGGTCTCGTGGCTGATGACGAGTCGCTCGGCGATCTCGGCGTTGGACAGGCCGTCGGCGATCGCGACCAGCACCTCCCGCTCCCGCGGGGTCAGGGCGGCGACGCCGGGGTCGTCGGTGGCGGCAGGCAGCACGCGCTCGGCGAAGCGCCCCAGCAGCGCCTGCGTGACGGCGGGGGAGAGCAGCGCCTCGCCGGCGGCGACGGTGCGGACCGCGTCGACGAGCTGGGCAGGCCCGGCGTCCTTGAGGAGGAACCCGCTGGCCCCGGCGCGCAGCGCCTCGTAGACCTGCCGGTCCAGGTTGAAGGTGGTCACCACGAGCACCCGCGGCGGGTGCGCGACGCCCGGCCCTCCGACGCCCGGCCCGGCGAGCAGCCGGGTGGCGGCGATGCCGTCGAGCACGGGCATCCGCACGTCCATGACGACCACGTCGGGGTGCAGGCGGGCGGCGAGGTCGACGGCGGTGCGCCCGTCGGCGGCCTCGCCGACCACCTCGATGCCCGGTTGGGCGCCGAGGATCGTGGCGTACCCGATGCGGATGACGGCGTGGTCGTCGACGACGAGGACCCGGATCGGCGCGGTGGGCCCGGGCGCGGCGGGCTCGGGCGCGGGAGGTTCGAGGTCGGTCGGTTCAGGCACGGTCGTCTCCTGCTCGTGGGGCGGGTGGGCGTGCGGGGTCGAGCGGGAGGCTCGCCTCGAGGAGGAAGCCGCCGTCCTCGGCGGGGCCCGCGCGCAGCGTGCCGCCCAGGTGCTCGACCCGCGCGCGCAAGCCGTGGATCCCCCGCCCGGACGACGGGATCCGGGGCAGCACGCCGGGTGTCTGCGCGGCGGACGTGGCCACGGCGAGGCGGGCGTCCGGCCCCGTCCACCGCACCGACACCCAGGCGGCCGCGCCCGGGGCGTGCTTGCGGGCGTTCGTCAGCGCCTCCTGGACGACGCGGTAGGCGGTCAGGCGGAGCTCGTCGGACCCGCGGGGCGTCCCGTGCTCGACCAGCTCGACGTCGAGGCCGGTGCCGCGGGCGGCGTCGGCGAGGTCGGCGATCGACCCGACGGGCGGCCCGGGGGAGGGCTCCTCGGCGCCGAGGACGTCGAGCAGCCGGCGGAGGTCGTCGAGGGCGCGCCGGCCCGCGTCCGCGATCCCCGCCAGCTGAGGGCGGACGGCCCGCTCCTCCGCGGGGAGCAGGAACGCAGCGGCGTCCGCCTGCACCACCATGCCGGTGACGTGATGGCTCACGACGTCGTGGAGCTCGCGGGCCAGCCGGGCGCGCTCCTCGAGGACGGCGGCCCGGGCGGCGAGCTCGGCCCGCGACCGCGCCGACGCCGCGCGGGCCCGCACGAGGTCCCCCACGCCCCACGCCGCGGCCAGGACGAGCCCGAACGTCGCGAGCTCCCACGGCCGTTCCGGCGACCCGAGCGCGGTGAGCACGACGGCGAGGGCGACGAAGGCGACGGCGGCGGCCACCGCGACGGCGACGCGGCCCCGCCGCAGGTATGCCCCGGCCGAGTAGAGCGCGAACAGCAGCCCGAGCCCTGCCGGCGACGGCGCGTACGCCAGGACCTGGGAGAGCGCGAACGTCGTCCCGACCACCGCCAGGCACGCCCCCGGCAGGCGACGCCGGACGGCCAGGGGGAGCGTCTGAGCGAGGACGAGGACGACCCGCCACGCGTCGTCGTCGCGCGTCGGGAGGTCGCCCATCACCATGCCGTACGGGCCGAGCGCGGGGACCAGCGAGACCGCCGCGAAGGCCACCGCGGCGGCGGTGTCCCGGACCCCGGCCGACGCCGGCCTCGCGTGCGACCACACGCGGGCCAGCCTAGAAGGCGCGCGACCGGTGGAGGTCGACCCGTCCGCGCACCGGCCCACGAGAGTCAGGCGAGGCGCTCCCAGTGCCCTTCGGAGACGACCTCGACCTCGCCGTCGACGACGGTGATGGCGGTGTCGTCGTCGACGGCGTAGGCGGCGTTGCCGAGCCCGGCCGCCCACCTGCGGGCTGCGGCGAGGGTGTTGTCCGGCAGCATCGGGTGGTCGAGGTGCGGGAAGATCGAGAAGTCGACGAGGCCGAGCGTGGCGTCGTCCCGCGACGGCGGGATCCACTCGACGAAGTACTCCCCGATGCGCGGCGTCGTCACCATGCTGCCGGCGCTCATCCCCACGTAGACGGTGTCCGTCAGCTGCGGCACGAGGTCCGCGAACCCGGACTCCCGCATCCAGTGGTGCAGGTAGAGGGCGTCGCCGCCCGCCACGAGCAGGACGTCGGCGTCCCGGACGCGGGGCACCCACAGGTCGGCGTCGATGGAGGGCAGGGCGGTCAGCTCGAGCACGCCCACGGACCGCCACCCCAGCCCGGTCATGTCATCGGTGGTGCCGGAGACGAAGCCCCGCACGTGGGGGCCCGGGCCGACGGCGGGGTGCCCGTACAGGGCGGTCGGGATGCACATCGCGGTGCAGTCGGCGACCGGCCGGCCCAGGAGCCGCAGCAGCGCGTCGTGGATGGTCGCGTTCCGTACGCCGGCGGAGGTGAGGAGGAGCCGCACGATGCCTCCCGGGGAGTGTCGGGGTGGACGGACGGTAGACGTCGCAAGGTCGGCGGACTCATCGCCGCGGCCTCAGGTGGGGCGCAGCCGCCACCGGGCGGGAGCCACCGTGTAGATCTGCCGGTACAGCGCGGTGCCGACGAGGACACCCAGCGCGATGGCGACGATCGACCCCGCGATGGTGGTCAGGCTCGTCGTCGCGACGGGGGCGCCGCTCGCGGACTGGGTGAGCCCGATCAGCCCGCTGGCTCCGGGCACGAGCAGCCAGAACGCGGGCAGGAAGCACACGACGGCGGGAGGTGCTCCCTTGACGGTCTGGACGAGGTACGCGCAGAGGGTCAGCGCCGCGGCGCCGAGGAAGGCGCTGAACACGCCGTTCGCCACGGCGGCGCCGGCCACCTGGCCGCCGTAGGCCACGAGCAGCACCAGGGTGAGGAAGGGGAACGAGCGCGGCGGACCGCAGTGGTACAGGAAGATGCCGACCGAGAAGAGCAGCACGCCGATCCACGGCTGGAACGCCCCGAGCGTGGTCGGGGAGGAGGCCAGCGCGGCCGAGCTGGGCACGGCGGTGATCGCCAGCGCCCCCAGGATGCCGAACGCGAGGAACAGCAGCTGGGCCATCCCGGACACGAGTCGGCTGGCGCCGGCCACCATGTCGCCCGCGGCGAGCTCCTGCACCCCCGTGGTGAGGGCGGCCCCGGGCAGCAGGGTGACCAGGGGCGGCACCAGCACCTGGAGCGGTTCGCTCACGACGGCCGTCGACGCGAGCCCGAACACGAGCAGGGCCAGCACGAACGCGGTGACCACGGGCAGCAGCGTGGCCGCGTACGTCCCCGGGCGCACGACCAGCTTCACGGCGCCCACGAGCGCGCCCAGCACCAGCGCGTACAGCACGCTGACGGGGTTGCCGCCGAGGAGCACGAGGCCGAGCCCCGCGGCGGCCAGGCCGTGCCCCGCCGTGCGGACCCACGTCGGGAAGCGCGGCCGCGCGTCCTTGACCGCCCGGAGCCGGTCGACGCCCTCGGACGCGTCGATCCGGCCGGCGACGGCGTCGTCGACGACGGCGTAGAGCTGCGCGGCGCGGTCGAAGCGGACCTCGCCGCCGGCCGACTCCGCGACGTCGAACCGGGTCTCGGTGTCGCCCGGCATCCGGATGAGGATGAGCGTGGGGAACACGAAGAGTGCGGTCTGCGGCGAGCCCAGCGCGACGGCGACGCGCTTGAGCGTGTGCTGGATGTCGGTGGCCGCGGTCCCGACCGTGAGCAGTGCGCCCCCGAGGGCGACGAGGAACTCCTGCAGCCGCTCGGACGCGGCGTCCACCACGGGCTCCGTCTCGAGGGACCGGCGCCGCAGGGAGAACCGCCCGAGGTGGAGGCGGGGGAACCGGTGCGCGGCTGCCCCGCTCGTCTCCGGGGCCTCCTCGTCGTGACCGGTCACCGCGCCTCGCCCTCTCCCGGGTGCCACCTGGATCGCGCTCGCCACACTAGGGCCGGCGCGCGGGTGCGACCACCGGACCGGGCCGCGCCGGATGTCGTCGTGGACCAGGGGCACGGTCCCGGCCCCGGCTACCGTGTTCCTCGGGATCCGTACGACGAGGGGCGGGGACGGCGTGGACGCACGACGGGTGGCCTGGGCGGGGCGCTGGGCGGCGTGCGTCGTGGTGCCGGTGGCCCTGGTGCTGGCGTCGCTGCTCGCCGAGGACTCCTGGCTGACCGCCGGGGCGACCCTGGTCGCGGTGCCCCTCGGGCTGCTCCTCGCCGTGCCCGTCGCGCTGCGCTCCGCCGTGGCCCGGCGTCGCGCGGAGCCGCCGGCGACCGCGCCGTTCGCGGGCGCGACCTTCGCCGTGTGGGCGGGCGGCGCCGCGTTCCTCCTGGCGTTCGCGGTCGGGCGCTCGACGTCCTGGGCGGCTGTGACCGGCCTGGCGCTCCTCGCCCTGGCCTGGGTGGCGCAGCTCGTCACCGCGTGGTCCCGCGCGGCGCCCGAGGTCAGCGTGCCGCGTCGTACGCCGTGATGGTCGCGTCGACGTTCCGGGCCACGCCGAGGACGACGTCGGCGCTCGGCGGCTCGTCGTCGTCGCGGTAGCGGGCGGTCACGCGCACCCACCGGTCGTCGAACAGGAAGGCGGCGTACGTCTCGCCGCTGTCGTCGACGTCCCGGCACACGTACCCGGCGGGCGAGTCGACGGCCGCGCAGTGCTCCGAGCCCTCGGCCGCCTCGGCGAACTCGGACCGCATCTCGTCGCGCTCGGCGTCGTGGGACACGTCCATCGCGAAGACGGTGAGGAGCTGCTCGCTGCCGTTGCTGATCGTGCAGTCGACGCCGTTGCCCTGCCGCCGGACGGGGTCGAGCGCGACCTCGCGGCCGGCCTCGTCCGAGGCCGCGCCGAACGCCGTGGTGGTGAGGTCGCCGGTGACGGTCCGCACCACGTCCTCGTCGAGCAGCCCGCACACCGGCATCGCCTCGTCGGGGGAGCACGCCGTCAGCGGCACGACGGCGGCCGCCGCGACGAGCGTCGCCACGAGCCGGCCTCGACGTCCCATCGGCGTCCCCTCACGTGTCGGTGGGCGGCCCGCACCCGCCGCGCCGCCGGGCCACGATATCCCGCCGCGGGAGCCGCGCCCAGGCGGCGGCGCGGTCTCGCCGGGACGTTTGACGCCGAAATTTACAGCGCTGTATGTTCAGGGCGGCCCGTCGCCGAGACGGGGTGTGATCGTGGTCGAAGGAGACGTCACGTGGGATCGAAGACGACTGCCGGCCCTCCGAGGAGGGTGAGCCGGCGCTCGTTCCTGGCGGGAGCCGCGGGCATGCTCGCGGCCGTCCCGCTGGCGGCGTGCGCCGCACCGGGCGGTGCAGGGAAGCGCACGGAGATCACCTTCTACGAGCAGAAGCAGGAGGTCATCGCCTACTTCGACGACCTGCTGCGGCGCTTCGAGAAGGAGCAGCCGGGGATCCGGGTCGTGCACGACTCGACCACCGCCATCGCGCCGCAGTTCGTGCGCGGCGAGCCGGGCGACGTCGGGTGCTTCAACGACAACCTGGAGCTCGCGCGGTACATCTCGCGCGGCCAGATGAGCGACCTGTCCGGCCTGCCGTCCGCGTCGACGGTGCGGACCGACATCAGCGGGCTCACCGACCAGTACGCGACGTACGCGGGGCGCACCAGCGTGCTGCCGTACTCCCTCGCGGCCGCCGGCGTCATCTACAACAAGGCGATCTTCGCCGAGCACGACCTGCCCGTGCCGACCACGTGGACCCAGTTCGTGGACGTCTGCACGGAGCTGCAGAAGGCCGGCATCACGCCGATCTACGCGACCGACCGCGACACCTGGACGCTCTGGCAGGGCCTGTTCGACTACTCCGTCGGCAGCCTCGTCGACACGGGCGAGTTCTTCGGCCGGATGAAGGAGCTCGGTACGGACGTCGGGCCCGACTCCGACGTGTCGTTCGCGAAGACGCTCGCCGTCCCGATGGAGCGCGCCAAGACGATCTCGTCGTTCTTCAACCCGGACCACGCGGTGCGCGGCTACGCCGACGGCAACCTCGCGTTCGGCCGGGGCAAGGCCGCCATGTACCTCCAGGGGCCGTGGGCGCTGAGCCAGATCGCGATGGTGGACGAGAACCTCGACGTCGGCACGTTCGCGCTGCCGGTGAGCGACAACCCCGACGAGCGGCAGGCCCGGGTCAACATCGACCTCTGCCTCTACATCCCCGTCGGCACCCCGCACCGCGACGAGGCCGTGGAGCTCGTCGAGTTCCTCATGCGGCCCGAGATCCTCAACGGCTACAACGCCGACAACCTCGCGTACTCCACCCTGAAGGACGGCCCGCCGCTGCAGGACGAGCGGCTCGCCGGGCTGCAGGGGTACGTCGACTCGGCCGCCTTCTACCAGGGTGCCGGCACCTTCGTCCCCACCTCGATCCCGCTGGGCAACTACCTCCAGGAAGCGATCCGGTCGGGCAACTTCGACGCGATGCTCGACCAGCTCGACGCCGACTGGCGCCGTCTCGCGGGCCGGGAGGCCACGGTATGACCACCACGACGACCCCCACGACGCCCACGGGCGCGCCGACCCCGGCGCGGCCCGTCGCGACCGCCCGCCGCCGGCGCCACGGCCGCCCGGAAGCCATCGCGTACCTGTTCCTCGTCCCCGCGCTGCTGGTGTTCACCGTCTTCGTGGTGGGCCCGGCGCTGGTCGGCATCTTCTACAGCTTCACCGACTACGTCGGGTTCGGTGACTGGTCGTTCCTCGGCGTGCGCAACTACGTGGCGCTGCTCGGCGACCCCGGCATCCGCAGCGCCTACGGCTTCACCCTGGGCTTCGCGCTCGTGACGGTGGTCGTGGCGCAGGTGATCGCCCTGGTCCTCGCCATCGGCCTGTCCAAGCGCATCCGTTTCGCGGCGGGGCTGCGCGCGATCTTCGTGATCCCGATGGTGGTCTCCGGGATCGTCGTCGCCTACGTCTTCAACTACCTGTTCTCGAACACCCTGCCGGCGTTCGCCACGGCGGTCGGCCTCGACCCGCTGTCCCAGAGCATCCTCGGCAACCCCGACCTGGCGTGGCTCGCCATCGTCGTCGTGTCCGCGTGGCAGACGATCCCGGGTGCCCTGCTCGTGTACACGGCCGGGCTGACGTCGATCCCCGGCGACCTGTACGAGGCGAGCTCGCTGGACGGCGCCGGGCCCTGGCGCCAGTTCCGGTCCATCACCCTCCCGCTGATCGCCGGCTTCGTGCTCATCAACACGATCCTGGGGATCAAGGGGTACCTCGGCGTCTACGACATCATCGTCGGCCTCACCGGCGGCGGGCCCGGCAACGCGACGAGCAGCGTCGCGATGACGATCTTCGGCGGCTTCACGGGCGGCGACTACGCCTACCAGATGGCCAACGCGACGGTCTTCTTCGTGATCACGGTGCTCATCTCGGTGCTCCAGCTCGTCGTCTCCCGTGGAAGGAACATCCGCCTGTGACCGCCACCGCCCCCGCCCTCGCCGGGCGCGCCCCGGCCGCGGGCCGCGACCGTCGCCGGACGCCGCGCGCCGGCCGCCCGAGCTGGCCGCTCACCGTCGCGCTCGCGCTGTGCTCCCTCACGGTGCTCGCCCCGCTGTACGTCACCGTCACGATGGCGTTCAAGACCAGCGGCCAGTCCGTCGACGGGAACGCCTTCGCCCTGCCGGCGCCGTTCAACCCGCAGAGCTTCGTCGAGGCGTGGCAGCTGACCCGCTTCCCCGTGTCGTTCGGGATCTCGGTGGGCGTCGCCGCGCTGACCGTCGCCCTGACGCTGCTCCTGAGCTCGCTCGCCTCGTACGCGATCGTGCGGTACTGGTCGCACCGGTTCTTCCGCTGGTCGTTCGTGTACCTGCTCGCGTCGATGTTCCTGCCGTTCCCCGTGATCGCGCTGACGGAGATCAAGCTCACCGCGCTGACGGGCCTCGACAACCCGCTGGGCGTCGCCATCCTGCACGCCATGTTCCAGCTCGCGTTCAGCGTGCTGCTGTTCTCGGCGTACCTGCGCTCGATCCCGGTCGAGCTGGAGGAGAGCGCCCGGATCGACGGCGCGACGACGTGGCAGGTCTTCTGGCGCATCGTCCTGCCGCTGCTGGGCCCGATGATCGCCACGGTCGGCATCTTCGCGTTCCTCGCGTCGTGGAACGACTTCATGCTGCCGTCGATGATCGTGTCCGACCCGACGCTCCAGGTGCTGCCCGTGGTGCAGAACATCTTCCAGAGCCAGTTCGGCACCAACTACAACGTGGCGTTCGCGTCGTACCTCATGGCGATGGCGCCGACGATCATCGTGTACCTCATCGCCCAGCGGTGGGTCATCAGCGGCATCACCCAGGGCGCCGTGAAGAGCTGACCGGACCGGCACGATCCCCCGAACGCACCACCGCACCACCCGAGGAGCTCCACCGTGACCGACAGCGTGACCGACAGCCTGACCGACAGCCTGACCGACAGTGTGACCGACAGTGTGACCGACAGCGTCGACGGCGTCGGGACGACGCCGGCCCTGCCCACCGTCCGGCCGCTGCCCGGGTCCGCCCCGCGGGCCCGGGCCGGGCAGGAGGTGCGCGGCGCCGGCTGGCGCGTCACCGTCCTGTCCGACAGCCTGTTCCGCGTCGAGTGGTCGCCCGACGGCGTCGTCGAGGACCGGGCGTCGACGTTCGCCGTCCGGCGGGACCTGGGCGAGGCGGAGTTCTCCGCCCGCCCGTTCGGCGACGGCGTCGAGATCACGACCGCGCGTGCCTGGTTGCGGTACGACGGCCGGGAGCCGTCCGCGCACGGCCTCGTCGTGGAGCTGCGCGGCACGGACTCGGGCCGGTGGCGCTACGGCGAGCCGACCCACGACCTGGGCGGCACAGCGCGGACGCTGGACGACGCGGACGGCCGCCTCCCGCTCGAGCCGGGCGTCGTGTCGCCCAACGGCATCGGCGTCGTCGACGACTCGGCGTCGTTCCTGTTCACCGAGGACGGCTGGATCGGCACGCGGGCCGAGGGCGGGCGCGACCTCTACGTCTTCGCCCACGGCCGCGACTACGCCCGCGCCGTGCGCGAGCTGTACGCCGTGTCCGGCGCGCCCACGCGCCTGCCGCGCTGGGCGCTGGGCAACTGGTGGAGCCGGTACCACGCGTACTCGGCGGAGTCGTACCTGGAGCTGATGGACCGGTTCGACGACGAGGACGTCCCGTTCTCCGTCGCCGTCATCGACATGGACTGGCACCGCGTGGGGTCGGTGCCGGAGCGGTTCGGCAACGGCTGGACCGGGTACTCGTGGGAGCCCACGCTCTTCCCCGACCCCGAGGCGTTCCTCGGCGCGCTGCACGCGCGCGGCATGCGCACGACGCTCAACCTGCACCCCGCCGACGGCGTGCGGGCCTTCGAGGACGCGTACCCCGCGGTGGCCGAGGCGATGGGGATCGACCCGGCCTCCGAGGTGCCCGTGTCGTTCGACCTCACCGACCCGGCGTTCCTGCGCGCCTACTTCGACCTGCTGCACCGCCCGCTCGAGGAGCAGGGCGTGGACTTCTGGTGGATCGACTGGCAGCAGGGCGGCACGTCGTCCCTGCCCGGCGTCGACCCGCTGTGGCTGCTCAACCACTTCCACCACCTCGACGCCGCGCGCGACGGCGGCCCGGGCATGACGTTCTCGCGGTACGCGGGGCCGGGCAGCCACCGGTACGCCGTCGGGTTCTCCGGCGACGCCGTCGTGTCCTGGGAGTCGCTCGCGTTCCAGCCGGAGTTCACCGCGACCGCGTCGAACATCGGGTACTGCTGGTGGAGCCACGACATCGGCGGGCACACGCGCGGCGTGCGCGACGACGAGCTCGCGACGCGATGGGTGCAGTACGGCGTGTTCTCGCCGATCATGCGCCTGCACTCCGCGAACAACCCGTTCATCCGCAAGGAGCCGTGGGCGTTCCCCGCCGAGCACCGGCAGGCGATGGGCGACGCGCTGCGCCTGCGCCACCGCCTGGTGCCCTACCTGCACACCATGAACCACGCGGCCGCCGCCGGGACTCCCCTCGTGCGGCCGATGTACCACCTCGAGCCGCGCCGGCACGAGGCGTACGGGGTGCCGAACGAGTACGCCTTCGGCTCCGAGCTGCTGGTCGCGCCAGTCGTGACGCCGCGCAGCCGGGAGTCGCTGCTCGCCCGGACCCGGGCCTGGCTGCCGGCCGGCCGCTGGACGGACGTCTTCACGGGCGCCGTCTACGGGGGAGACCGGCACGTCGACCTGCACCGGCCGATCGAGTCCGTGCCGGTGCTGCTGCGCGACGGCGGGATCCTGCCGCTGGCGGCGCCGTCCGAGCGGGACGCGACCCGCAACCCGGCGGCCCTCGAGGTGCTCGTCGCGCCCGGCGCGTCCGGGCACCTGGACCTGGCCGAGGACGCCGAGGACGACGCCGTGGAGCCGGGCGAGGGCTCCGCGCCCGCCGCCCGGACGGCCCTGACCTGGGACCTCGACCGCCGCGAGCTGACCGTCGGTGCCGTCGCCGGCCGCGCCGACGTGGTGCCCGCCGAGCGCGAGTGGACGGTCACGTTCCTCGCCCTCCTGCCCGCCGGGGAGGTGACGGTGGACGGCGCGGCCGTGCCCGTCGTCGGCACCGACGGCCGGTGGAGCGTCACGTTCACCGCGGCGTCCGCCGCGGGCGCCGTCGTCCGGGTGGGCTCGCCGCTGCGGGTGGGGGTCGACCCCGCCGACGCGGTGCTTGCGGTGCTGGAGCGGGCGCAGGCCGGCAACCCGGAGAAGCTCGCGGCGTGGGAGGTCGTGACCAGCGGCCGGCCGACGGTCGAGCGGCTGGCCGAGCTCGAGGGCGTGGGCCTGCCCGACGACGTCCGCGCCGCCGTCGTCGAGCTCCTCGCGACGGTGACCGACGCCGCCGTGTGACGGAACGCCGGTGACCTGACTGCCCGGTCCTCGCGGAGGGGTACGCCTCAGCGAGGGCCGGGTGCCGCGCCGACGGGCGCGGGCGCGCTCTCCCGCACCACCAGGCTGTGCCCGACGGTGACGAGCCGGCCGGGGGCGTCGGTGCCGTCGACCCGCTCCAGGAGGAGGTCGAGCGTCCGCGCGACGAGCGCCGTCGTGTCCGGGGCGATGCTGGTGATGCTCGGGGTGGTGCTCGCGGTGAGGATCGTGGCGTCCCAGCCGACGATGGCGACGTCGCCGGGGACGTCGAGGCCGTGCAGGCGCAGAGCGCGCAGCGCGCCGATGGCGGCGTGGTCGTCGCGGCACAGCAGGGCGTCCACCCGCAGGCCGCGGTCGAGCGCGGCGCTCAGGCCCTCCTCGGCGCCGAGCGCGTCGCCCGTGCGGCGCGGCACGAGGAGCGCCTCGTCCACCGGGAGCCCGGCCTGCTCGAGCCCCCGGCGGTAGCCCTCCAGCCGCAGGCGGGACGTGTGCGACAGCTCGTCGGTCTCGTGGCCGAGGAAGCCGATGCGTCGCCCCGAGCGGACGAGGTGGGCGACGGCCTCGCCGGCGGCCGCGACGTTGTCCATGGTCACCTGGTCGACGCCGGGGGCCTGGGGTGCCTCGCCGAGCAGAACCATGGGCGTGCCCTGGCCGTGCTCGGCCAGCTCGGCGACGGAGAGCGCCTGCGGGTGCAGGACGATGCCGTCGACGATGCCGGCGTCCCGGTCGCGCAGCACGGCGAGCTCGCCCTCGCGGGTGCCGCCGGTCTCCTCGAGCAGCAGCCGGTAGCCCCGCTGGGCGCAGGCGCGCGCGAACAGGTGCGCGAGCTCGGCGAAGTACGGCCAGCGCAGGTCGGGGAAGGCGAGGGCGAGCATGCTCGACCGCCCGGTCGCGAGGCTCCGCCCGCGGACGTCGGGCCGGTAGCCGAGCTCGTCGATGGCGGCGCGGACCCGCTCGCGCATCGCCGGGCTGACGTGCTGGTAGTCGCGCACGACGTTGGAGACGGTCTTCATCGACACGCCCGCGTGCGTCGCGACGTCCTGGAGCGTCACTCTCTTCACGGGGTTCACCGTAGCGTCGGCCCGACTTCTTTACAGCGCTGTATAGTCGCGGTCGTGACGACGACGACCACGACGACGGCGACCCGCGCCGGCCACGCGCCCGACCAGGCTTCCGGCCAGGCACCCGACCACCTCCCGCTCGCCTCCCGCCAGGACGGCACGTACCCGCGGCCGCAGCTGATGCGGGCCGCGTGGGCGTCGCTCGACGGCACGTGGGAGTTCCGCCACGACGACGCCGACGCCGGCCTCGCCGCGGGCTGGGCCGCGGGCCTGGGGGAGAGCCGCGACATCACCGTGCCGTTCCCGCCGGAGTCGGTCGCGTCGGGCGTCGCCGAGCCCGGCTTCCACCCCGTCGTCTGGTACGCGCGCACGATCCGGCCCGCCGACCTCGAGGCCGCCGGAAGGTCCTCCGCCGCGCCGCGCGTGCTGCTGCACCTCGGCGCCGTCGACCACCGCGCGTCCGTGTGGGTCGACGGCGCGCTCGTCGGCGAGCACGAGGGCGGCCACACCCCGTTCACCCTCGACGTCACCGCCCACGTCGCCGACGACGCCGAGCACCTGCTCGTGGTGCGCGCCGAGGACGACCCGCACGACCTCACCCAGCCCCGCGGCAAGCAGGACTGGCACGAGGAGGCGCACGCCATCTGGTACCGCCGCACCACCGGCATCTGGCAGACCGTGTGGCTCGAGGCCGTGCCCGTCACGAGCGTCGAGCACCTGCGCTGGCTGCCCGTCGGCCCGGCCGCCGTCGACCTCACCGTCCGCCTGCGCGGCCCCGTGCCTGCCGGGACGCGTGTGCGCGTCGCGCTCCGGTTCGACGAGCGGGACGAGGACCTCGGCACCGTCGAGGTCACGACCGTCCGCACGACGTCCGCCGTGGACGTCAGCGTGCCGCTCGCCCGCCAGCGCAACGGCCAGGCCGAGGACGAGCTGACCTGGTCGCCCGAGAAGCCCCGCCTGGTCGACGCCGTCGTGTCCGTGCTCGACGCCGACGGCGCCATGCTCGACGCGGTCTCGTCCTACCTGGGCGTGCGGAGCCTCGGGGTGGGCGACGGCGCGTTCCTGCTCAACGGCTACCCCTACGACGTGCGCTCCGTGCTCAACCAGGGCTACTGGCCCGAGAGCCACCTCGCCGCGCCGTCGGCCGACGCCCTGCGCCGCGAGGCCGAGCTGATCAAGGAGCTCGGGTTCAACGCGTGCCGCATCCACCAGAAGATCGAGGACCCGCGCTTCCTGTACTGGGCGGACCGCCTCGGCATCCTCGTGTGGGGCGAGACCCCCGGCGCGTACGAGTTCTCGCCCGTCGCCGTGCAGCGCCTGACCCGCGAGTGGATGGAGGCCGTCGACCGCGACGTCTCGCACCCGTCGATCGTCACCTGGGTGCCGTTCAACGAGTCGTGGGGCATCCAGCACGTCGTCGACGACCCGGCCCAGCAGGCGTACTCGCGCGCGCTCACCGACCTCACGCGCGCGCTCGACCCGTCGCGGCCGGTGATCTCCAACGACGGCTGGGAGCAGCAGAACACCGACATCATCACGGTGCACGACTACGAGGGGGACGGCGCCGTCCTCGCTCGGCGGTACGCCGACGCCGCGGCCCGGGAGCGCGTCGTGGGCGGTATCGCGCCGTCGGGGCGCAGCCAGATGGTGGGCGGCTGGGCGGACGCCGGGCAGCCCGTCATGCTCACCGAGTTCGGCGGGGTCAACTACCAGCCCGGGGACCAGCGCGCCGACGGCTGGGGGTACACGGCCGCGCAGGACGGCGACGACTGGGTCGCGCGGGTCACGGCGCTGTACGACGCCGTGCGCGCGAGCGGCTTCCTCGCCGGCTCCTGCTGGACGCAGCTCACCGACACCATGCAGGAGACCAACGGCCTGCTCACCGCGGCCCGCGAGCCCAAGGTGCCGGTCGAGCGGATCCGCCGCGCAGTGACGGGCGAACGATGACGGTCGGCCAGCTCGACCGGGAGATCTGCGCCGGGCCGTGGGTGGGCCCGGGCGCCGAGACCGGCGCCGTCGCGCCGCCGGTCTTCCAGACGAGCCTGTTCACCAAGCCCACGTTCGCGGAGTTCGCGCGCCAGCAGGCGGCCGAGCACGAGAACTTCGTCTACAGCCGGGGCACCAACCCCACGGTCGCGTTCCTCGAGCGGCAGCTCGCCCTCCTGGAGCGCGGCGAGGCGGCCAAGTGCTTCGGCTCGGGCATGGGCGCGATCGGTGCCGTGCTGGGCGGGCTGCTGCGCGCCGGCGACCACGTGCTGTTCGTCAACAACGTCTACGGCCCCACGCTCGAGCTCGCCCGACACCTGGAGCGGTTCGGCGTCGAGCACACGGTCGTGACGGACCCGGCCGCCGACCTCGAGGAGCACCTCCGGGACAACACCGCCCTGGTCTACGTGGAGAGCCCGGGCACGATGCTCATGCGGGTCGTGGACCTGCGCGCCCTGACCGCCCTCGCCCGCCGCCGCGGAATCCGCACCGCGATCGACAACACCTGGGCCACGCCGCTGTTCCAGAAGCCGCTCGAGCTGGGCGTCGACCTCGTGATCCACTCGCTCACCAAGTACGTGGGCGGGCACAGCGACGTGACCGGCGGGGCGGTG
Organism: Isoptericola sp. NPDC060185; assembly: GCF_042728595.1. Taxonomy (NCBI): domain Bacteria; kingdom Bacillati; phylum Actinomycetota; class Actinomycetes; order Micrococcales; family Promicromonosporaceae; genus Isoptericola; species Isoptericola sp. NPDC060185. Next base: position 94,483 of record NZ_JBHWYY010000009.1, read on the forward strand.
ATCGGCTCGGCCGAGCTGCTCCGCGAGGTCTTCTACCGCGGGCACCAGCTCTTCGGCGCCGTGATGTCGGCGATGGAGGCGTCGCTCGTGCTGCGCGGGCTGCGCACGCTGCCCGTGCGGATGGAGCAGCACCAGGCCAACGCGCTGCGCGTCGTCGAGCACCTGCAGCGGCACGCGGCGGTGGCCGCCGTCCACCACCCCTCCGCCGACCCCGGGCCCGACGACGCCGTCGTGCGCGCCCAGCTCACGGGCTTCTCCGGGCTGCTCAGCCTCGAGCTGCGGGACGGGACGTTCGCCTCCGTGGAGCGCTTCGTCGACGCGCTGCGGGTGTTCCGCATCGGCGTGAGCTGGGGCGGCTACGAGAGCCTCGTCAGCTCGCCCGTGCGGGCGGACAACGCCGACCGGCTGCGGGCCGACGGGCTCTCGACCGGCCTGGTCCGGCTGTCCGTCGGGCTCGAGGGCGCCGACGTCCAGCTCGACGACCTCGACCGGGCGCTCGCGGTGGTCTGAGGCGCCCGGCGTCACCGTCGCGTGAGGTGGACGACGGGCAGCTCGCGGTCCGTCTTGTCCGCGTAGCCCGCGAACCCGGGCGCCGTCGTGACGACCAGCTTCCACGCGGCCGCGCGCTCCTCGCCGTGCAGCTCGGCGGCCGACACGGCGACCTTCTCGCCGCCGGTCTCGACGGTCACGTCGTCGGGGTGGGCCGCCAGGTTGAGGTACCAGGCGGGGTTGTTCGCCGCGCCCGCCGCCGACGCCACGACGTACCAGCCGCCGTCGGGGCTGGGGAACGACGCGACGGGCACGGGCCGCTCCTGGCCGCTCTTGCGACCGATCGTGGTCAGCACGATCGTGTCCCCGCCCGCCGCGCTGCCGCCTTTGCGACGGATCCGGCTCGCCATCCGCCTGTTGATGAAGGCGAGGAGCGGGCCGCGCGGCTGGCGCGCGCCGTGGGTGCCCTGCGGGTGGGTGAACGTCATGGGTTCCTCCGTCGTCGCGCACGTGGGGATCGTCGCGACGACGGTAGACGCGGCGAACCGTCGGCGCCCGGGACACGCCGGAGCGCCGCCCCGCGCGAGCCGGGAGCGGGTGAAATTTCGGGCCACGGACAGTTTCGGCGGGCACGGGTCGGTCTCGCCCGAATACGATCCGCGCGGCTCGTCTCTCCCCTCGAAAGGGTCCCCATGCGCCTTCTGTCCAAGCTCGCGGTCACCACGGTGGCGGCGGCCTCGCTGCTGCTCGGCACCGCCGTCGCGCCCGCGACCGCCGCGACCGCCCCGGCGATCGACGTGACCTCCGTCAAGGTGACGCCGTCCAACGGCACCTACGCGATCAACTACAAGACCAAGGGCTACAACGTCCGCACGACCGTGAAGGTCGGCGACGTCAGCTCCTGGGGCGAGTACTGGTGGGCGGACGTCTACGCCGACGTCTACAAGGGTTCGCAGCGCGTCGCCTCGAAGGTGAAGCTCGGCGTCGTGGCGTCGCAGAACTACAAGAGCCTGAACGGCTACATCACGGCGAAGAACTGGTGGGGCCGGGGCGACTTCAAGGTCAAGAACGTCCGCCTGGTGGTCGACACCGACTACGACGCCCCGAAGGCGGACCACTGGTTCAAGGACGCGTCGTACTCCGGCGGCACCTTCAAGATGCGCTCGGCCATCGACGGCAAGCTCAAGTACGGCAACGTCATCCGGGTGACGTCCAGCGGCAGCCACAAGACCGTCAAGGTCGGCCTGAAGAAGTTCACGCCGTCCGGCTGGCACGCGTACTCGTACGCCAAGGTGAAGGTCCAGTACAAGAACGCCACCGGCTGGCACACCCGCAAGACGCTCACGTTGGACAAGTACGGGCTCCGCACCTACAAGTTCACCAGCGGGACGAAGTACAAGTACCGCATCTCGGTCGCGCCGACCACGAAGATCGTCGGGGGCACCACCACCGCGACCCCGAAGATCTGACGCGTCGCACCGCATGCGAAGGGCCTCCGGCCCGGGGACTTCCCCGGGCCGGAGGCCCTTCGCGCATCCTCAGCGGCTCGTCCGCGAGGGCTCAGCCCATCCGCGCGACGGCGTCCGTGAACTCCCAGTGCCACGGCTCGTACTTGGATCCGCCGGGCCGCGCCCAGTCCGGGTTGTCCCACCCGAAGGCGGGGGCGTTCGCGGCCAGCCACGCCCAGCGGGAGCCCGCGTAGGTCTCGGGGCAGATGTCGACGGCGAGGCCCCAGCCGTGGTTCGACGTGCCGGGGGGCGCCGCGAGATACCCCTTCGCGGCCTTGGTCGCGACCTGCTGGGAGTAGCTGCGGAAGCCGTCGGTGATGCACATCGGCTCGCCCCACACCGCCCGGTAGGCCTCGTTGAGCTCGGCGAGCGCGACGGCCGCGTCCGCACGGATGCGGGTGTGCCCGTCCCACAGCGTGCAGAGCTCGCTCGACGCGATCAGGCCGTTGCTCCCGAGCCCGGTCGCCTCGCCCGAGCACCCGGGCAGGACCGGCGGTGCCGCCTCGATCTCGCCGCCGTCGAGCGTCTCGACCGACATCGTCGCCTGGTCCGACACGCGGATCTGCGCGGCGCCCCCCGCGGTCGTCCTGACGGTGCTGGCCTTCGCGGCCGCCTTGGCCCCCGCCTTGGCGTCCGAGCGGGCTCCGCTGCGGGAAGCCGCACCGTCCCGGTCGCCGACGGCGGCCTGCGCCGCGGCGGTGATCGACTCCAGCGCGCCGGTCGTCGGCTGGTCGTCGCCCTCGGGCGCCACGGCCTGCGGCGCGATGGCGGTGAGCGTCGTCGTGGTGGCGACCGCGACCGTGAGGCCGACGCCGAGGCTCGTCCAGCGGTTCGGCCCCTTGCGCGGCTTGCGGGCCGACACGCGGCTGGGCACGTGCGCCGGGGTTCGCCCGGGCGCCGCGACGTGCGTCGGGCCGAAGACGTGGGCGTGCGGGAACGCGCGCGGCGGCTCCGGGGCCGGCTCGGTCGTGCGGACGGGCGCGGCGGCCTGTGCGGGTGCGGCGGGTTGCGCGGGGTACGGGATGCGGGCCTCGCGGACGGGTGCGGCCTGTGCGGGTGCCGTGGGCCGCGGGATGCGGGCCTCGCGGACGGGCGCGGCGACGCGGACTGGCTCGACGACGAGGGGGGCTGGGGTGTGCGGCCGCTCGGTGGCGACGGGGCGGGGGCGGCCGCCGCGGCCGGGGTCGCGCCGGCTGGGGTACGTCCGCGCGGTGGCGGGGGCGGGCTGCGTGGTCGTCATCGCGCCGACCGTGCGACGGTGCAGGTGGAGCCGGGGGCGCCGCGCCGTGCGGTGTCCCGAAGAACGTGGGGTGTCATGCGACCTCTCTCAGTGCCTGGACCGCCGGGCAGAAGGTATCGCACCGAACGGCCATAAGTCACGAAACGATCACGGCAGGGGGGCTGCCGCCGGGGCGACCGCGCGCGGTGCGCCGACCCGGGGCCGGCGCACCGCGCGGCGGTCACCGGGACCCGAGGAGCTCCTTCATCTGCTGGATCTCGTCGGTCTGCGTGTCGACGACGGACTGCGCCATCGCGACCGCGTCCGCGTGCTCGCCGTCGGAGACCTCGGTCCGCGCCATGTCGACCGCTCCCTCGTGGTGCACCACCATCTGCTCGAGGAAGAGCCGTTCCGCGTCGGCGCCGCGGGCGTCGTCGAGGGCCTGCATGTCGCCGGCCGTCATCATCCCGTCGCCGGTCCCGTCGCCCATGCCGGCGTGGCCGTCGGCCGCGGGCTCGGCGCCCCAGGCCTCCAGCCAGCCGGTCAGGGTCTCGATCTCGGGCCCCTGGGCGGCCTTGATCTGCTCCGCCAGGTCGACCAGCTCGGGGCCGATCCCGTCCTTGGCGAGCAGGACGTCCGCCATCTCGATCGCCTGCTCGTGGTGGGGGACCATCATCTGCGCGAACATCACGTCGGCGGCGTTCGCCTCCGCGCCGGCCTCCGCGCCTGGCGTCGCGTCCGACGTGCCGCCGGACATCCCGGGCATGGCGTGGCCGCCGCCGTCGTCGTCGCTGCCGCCGCTGCACGCGGCGAGGGAGACGGCGACGGCGAGCGCCAGCGCGGGCACGCGGGCGCGCGCCAGGTAGGTGTGCTTCATGGGTGGTGGTACCTCTCTCGGTGGGCTTCCGCTTGCCGGGCCCGTGCGGGCCCCGGTGTCCGGGCGCGACGGCGCCGCGGACGGGCGGGCCTACGTCCGAGAGATCCCGAGGGCGTGCAGCGAGGGGCCGGCCGCCGGTCGGGAGGCGGCGGCGAGCGGGTGCCAGGGCCCGCCCCGCGGCCCCTCGACGCGCAGCAGCGAGCGCGCGCCGGGGCCGGCGAGCACCAGCAGCACGGCCAGGATCATGAGGCACATCGCCGTGACGATGTCGTGGCTGCCGCAGCCGCCGTCGCCGCACCCGGCGGGGGCGCGGTCGTCGTCGGCGGTGACCGCGGGCGCGATGCCGGGCGCGCTGTCCGGTGCGGCGTCCGGCGTGGTGCTGTGCGCCGCGCCGAGCGTGGCGGCGTGGTGCTCCGCCGCGACGGTGACGGCGTGATGCCCGCCGCCGCCGTGCTGTGACGCGGAGCCGCTCATGGCGTGCATGAGGACGACGCCCGCGATCAGGGTGAGGACGAGGAGGACGCCGGCGAGGCGGCCGTGCCGCCCGGTCAGCAGGGGGCGCACGGTGCGGATCACGCGTCCTCCTCGGCGGTCGTCCTCGGTCGGTCCGGAGTCTGTCGCGGGGCGGGGCCCGCGGCGACCCTGGCACTGTAACGAACGTCGGTGGACGTCGGTGCCGGCCGGCGTCCCGTGCGGGACGCGTGCGCCGGGCCTAGCGTCGGGGCATGAGCGAGGACATCGACGCCGTCCGCACCGAGAAGAGCGGCGGCAAGGCCGCGAAGCTCCTGTACAAGCCCGTCGGGATCGTGAGCTCGATCGTCGGCGGGCTCGTCGCCGCGCAGGTCTTCAAGCAGGTCTACAAGCGCGTCGCGCCGGGCCACCCCGACGACGCGCCCACGCCGCTGCAGTCCGAGTACCGCCTGCGCGAGATCCTGCTGGCCTCGCTGCTGCAGGGCGCGATCTTCGCCGTCGTGAAGGCCGTCATCGACCGCGGCGGCGCGCGCGCGTTCGAGCGGTGGACGGGGGAGTGGCCGGGCGACTGACGCGTCGCCGGCCACCTCCGAAGTCACCGGTCACCGGTCGCCGGTCACCAGTCCGCGGGCCGGGAGTCCTTGCCGTCGAGCCAGAGCCGGTCGCTCGCGTCGCGGTGCGACCCGTCCGACCCGACGTGCTTGGAGCTGATCCGGTCGCCCTTGACGATGACGTGCGCCACGGCCTGGGCGTGGCCGTGCCCGATGCCGTAGGTCTCCTTGAGCCAGGCGACGACGGGGGTGGTCTTGCTCTCGGGGCCGAACCCCTGCTCGGCGGCCGCGTCGACGAGCTGGCGCGGGGTGAGGCCGGTCTGGGTCTCGACGTTGTCGAGGTACGCCTGGAAGGACATCGGTCGGTCTCCTGGGGGTCGTCCTGGATCGGGATCTGCTGGATCATCGTGGCCGACGGGCGGGCGGACGACCTGCGCAGCGCGCCGGAGCAGGTCGGGCCCATTCATTGACAAGGTGAAGGAATAGCCGTCAGGGTGTGGGGGTGCAACGCCGCGCAGACCTCCCTCGCCTCGGTTCGCTCGGGCCCTCCGCCCGGGCGGTGGTGCGCGCCCTGCTGCTGGCCGGGCCGCTCTCCCGGGCGGAGCTCGCGCGGCGCCTCGAGCGCTCGCCGGCGAGCATCACGAAGATCACGCAGCCGCTGCTCGGTTCCGGCCTGATCGGCGAGGCCACGGCCCCGACCGCGGCGGACACGCCGGGTCGTCCGGGGGCGCCGCTCGTGCTGCACGCCGACCGGCACCGGTTCCTCGGCGTCAAGGTCACCGCGGACGAGGTGTACGCGGTCCGGACGGACGCCGCCGGGACGGTGGAGGTCTTCGCGCACCGCCCGCTGGCCGACGTCGAGCAGGACACCGTCGTGGCCGAGATCATTGAACTGGTGAACGAACTCTCGGGCCCGGGCGAGATCCAGGCGCTCGGGGTCGGCCTGGCCGGCCAGATGTCGCGGTTCGACGACACCGTGCGCGCCAACTCCTTCCTCGGCTGGGACCAGGTCCCCCTGGCCCGGATCCTGGAGAAGGCGACCGGCATCCCCACCGTCCTCAGCGAGGACGCCCGCGCGCTGACCGCAGGCGTGCACTGGTCCGGGCCCGGCCGCGGGATGAGCGACTTCGCCGTCCTGACCGTCGGCGTCGGCGTCGGCCTGGGCATCGTCATCGAGGACCGCGTGCTCGCCGGCCCCACGGGCCGGGTCGGGCGCATCGGGCACACCCGCGTCGCCGACTCCGGCCCCGTCTGCTCGCACGGGCACCGCGGCTGCGCCTCCGCCTTCCTCACCACCGCGTCCATCACCCAGGGCATCGGCGTGCCGCACGGCCGGGCCGACCTCGACCTGGAGGAGGCGCTCGGGCTCGCGGCGGCGGGGGACCCCGTCGCCCTGCGCGTCTTCGAGGACGCCGGCCATGCCCTGGGCGTGCTCGTCGCGGAGCTCGCGAACATGCTCGGGCTGCCCGCCGTGATCCTCGCCGGCGACGGCCTGGGCATGATCGCCCACGCCCGGCGCCGCATGGACGCTGCGATCGCCGACCACCTCGACCCGAACGCGACCCTGCCCCGGGTGGTCGCCTTCACGTCCGGCTTCGACGAGTGGGCCCGCGGCGCGGCAGTCGTGGCCTGCCAGTGGATGCTCGTCGACCCCCCGCCCCACCACACCGCACCGGCATGACCCGACCCCCGCAGGAGGCACCGTTGTCCGCTCTTCCCCTCGACCCGACCGCCCCGCTCCCCGAGGACGCCGGCTCGATCAGCATCGGCATCGTCGGCGCCGGGCAGTTCTCCCGGAGCTTCGCCACGCTCTGGGACCTGCACCCGAACGTCGACCGGCTCACCATCACCGACCTCGTGCCGGAGCGGGCCAAGGCGCTCGCGGGCCGCTACGACCGCGCGACCGTCGTCGACAGCTTCGAGGAGATGCTCGACTCGGACGTCGACGCCGTCGCGATCTTCACGCAGCGGTGGACGCACGCGCCGCTCGTCCTGGCCGCGCTGGAGGCGGGCAAGCACGTGTACTCGGCCGTGCCGATGGCCACCGCGCTCACCGACATCGAGGCGATCATCGCGGCCGTCGAGCGCACCGGCCTCACCTACATGATGGGCGAGACGAGCTACTACAACCCGGCCACCGTCTTCGTCCGCGAGAGGGTGCGGGAGGGCGCGCTCGGCCGGGTCTTCTACGCCGAGGGCGACTACGTCCACGACATGGACCTCGGGTTCTACGCCGCCTACCAGTACAGCGGCGGCGAGAACTGGAAGGCCACCGCCAGCTACCCGCCCATGCTCTACCCGACCCACGCGATCGGCGGCGTCCTCGGGGCCCTGCCCACCCGCGCCGTCAGCGTGAGCTGCATCGGTGTGGAGGACGAGCGCGGCGACGGCGTCTTCGACCGGGAGATCAGCCAGTTCGGCAACAGCTTCTCCAACGCCACGGCGCTGTTCGAGCTGGCCGACGGCGGTGCGATGCGCACCAACGAGATGCGCCGCGTGGGCTACCCGTCCCACATCCGCGAGTCGCGGTTCCGCTTCTTCGGCACGGAGGCGAGCTTCGAGCAGCTCGCGCACCAGAGCGTGTGGAACGACAAGGAGACGTCCACGGACGTCTCCGCCGACTTCGTCCCCGTCCGCGGGAACGGCGATGACGCCGACCTCGCCGACGTGGATCCGGCGCTGCGGGAGGCGTTCACGTCCGGCTCCGCGCCCGTGCACGACCGCACCCGGCTGCCCGCCGCGTACGCCGAGGCACCCAACGGGCACGAGGGCTCGCACCACTTCCTCGCCGACGACTTCGTCCGCGGTGTGGTCACGGGGGAGCACCCGCCGGTCGACGCCTGGCGGTCCGCGGCGTTCACCGCGCCCGGCATCGTCGCGCACGAGTCCGCGCTCGCGGGCGGGCACCGGCTGCCCATCCCGGACTTCGGGAGCCGCCCCGCCCGCGACTGAGCGCACCACCGGCCCGGCGTCATCGACGACGCCGGGCCGTGCCGGCCCGCGCCGGCACCGACAGAGCACTGCTTGCAACGACGCAAGGAGGATCTTGATGGCTGCACCGACCGTGCCGTCCGCACGGACCGTCCGCGAGGGACGGGTGGGCCGCCGGGACGACACCCGGCTCGCCCTGCTCTTCATCCTGCCGGCCACCGTCGGCCTGCTGGTCTTCTACTTCTGGCCGCTGGTCCGCGGCATCTGGCTGAGCTTCACGTCCTGGGACCTGCTCAGCCCGGCCCGGTTCGTGGGCCTGGACAACTACCGCGAGATGGTCGGCGACCCGGTGTTCTGGAACGCCGTGCGAGTCACGCTCGAGTACGTCGTCATCAACATCGTGCTGCAGACCGTGGTGGCGCTGCTGCTCGCGATGTTGATGCAGCGGCTCAGCCGGTCCACGCTGCTGCGCTCGCTCGTCCTGGCGCCGTACCTGGTGTCGAACGTGGTCGCGGCGCTCGTGTTCCTGTGGATCCTCGACTACCAGCTCGGCATCGGGAACCAGGTGCTCGAGTGGCTGGGCCTGGACCGCATCGGCTTCTTCACGTCGGAGGCCTGGGCCATCCCGACCATCGCCGTCGTGAACGTCTGGCGGCACATGGGCTACACGGCGCTGCTGATCTTCGCCGGGCTGCAGACCATCCCGCACACCACGTACGAGGCGGCCCGCGTGGACGGCGCCTCCGAGACGCGCACGTTCTTCGGGATCACCCTGCCGCTGCTGCGACCCATCCTCGGGCTGGTGCTGATCATCTCGGTGATCGGCTCGTTCCAGGTGTTCGACACCGTCGCGGTCACGACGAACGGCGGTCCGGTCGACGCCAGCCGGGTGCTGCAGCTCTACATCTACGACAAGGCGTTCGGGCAGTTCGACTTCGGCTACGCGTCCGCGCTGAGCGTGGCCATGCTGCTGATCCTGGTGGTCGTCACCTTCTTCCAGTACCGCATGACGCGGGCCGGCCAGACGGACCTGAACTAGGGAGCGGGCGACGATGACCGAGACCACGACCACCCTGCCCGAGCCCGCGACCACCGCGGCGCCCCCCTCGCAGCCCGCGCCGGCCACGCGCCGGCGCCGCCCGCCGAGCGTCCGCCGCGTGCTGGCGTGGGTGGTGATGGCGGTGCTGCTGCTCGTCACGCTGTTCCCCTTCTACTGGATGCTGCGCACGGCGCTGTCCAGCAACGGGGCCCTGTACGCCAACGCGACCTCGCTGCTGCCGGTCGACTTCAGCTGGGGCGGCTTCGAGCGCGTCTTCGGGCTGCAGTCCACCGAGGAGGCCATCGCGCAGGGCGGCTCCGGGGCGTCCATCGACTTCTGGCTCTACCTGCGCAACTCGGTGGTGGTGGCCACGGTGGTCACCGTCTGCCAGGTGTTCTTCTCCGCGATGGCTGCGTACGCGTTCTCCCGGCTGCACTGGCGGGGCCGCAACGCCGTGTTCGCCGTCTTCCTGCTGTCGCTGATGGTGCCGGTGATCTTCACGCTGCTGCCGAACTTCATCCTGGTGCGGGAGCTGGGGCTGATCGACACGCTGCTCGGCATCATGCTGCCGGGCCTGTTCATGACGCCGTTCGCGATCTTCTTCCTGCGGCAGTTCTTCATGAACGTCTCCACGGAGGTCGAGGAGGCGGCCCTCATCGACGGCGCCAGCAAGGTCAGGGTGTTCTTCGCGATCATCATCCCGATGTCGATGGGGCCGATCGCGACCATCGCGATCCTCACGTACATCGGGTCGTGGAACGACTACTTCTGGCCCCTGATGGTCTCCTACACCGACGACTCGCGGGTGCTCACCGTGGCGCTCGGCAACTTCACCGCGCAGACCCCGCAGACGGGACCGGACTGGGCCGGACTGATGGCCGCGACCCTGGTGGCCGCGCTGCCGATGATCCTGCTGTTCCTCGCGTTCGCGAAGCGGATCGTCAACTCCATCGGCTTCAACGGGATCAAGTGAGGAGGACCGTCGTGCGTACACGTCGAACCACAGCGTCCCTGGCCGCGGCGCTGGCCGCGGGCACCCTGGCCCTCGCGGGCTGCGCGGTCCCCGGCTCGGCGGAGGACTCCGTCACCGTGGACTACTGGCTCTGGGACGCCAACCAGCTGCCCGCCTACCAGCGGTGCGCGGACGCCTTCGAGGAGCAGAACCCGGACCTCAAGGTCCGGATCAGCCAGTACGGCTGGAACGACTACTGGCGCAAGCTCACCGCCGGGTTCGTGGCGGGGGCCGGGCCGGACGTCTTCACCGACCACCTCACCCAGTACCCGGGGTTCGCCCAGAAGGGGCTGCTGCTCGACCTGAACTCCCTCGACGCGACGGCCGACGTCGACTACGGCGGCTTCCAGGAGGGCCTCGCGGACCTGTGGGTGGGGCAGGACGGCGCCCAGTACGGCATGCCGAAGGACTTCGACACGGTCGCGCTGTTCTACGACACGAACGTGCTGTCCGAGGCGGGGCTGAGCCCGGCGGACCTCGAGGGCCTCGACTGGAACCCCGAGGACGGCGGGAGCTTCGAGAAGGTGCTCGCCCACCTCAGCGTGGACGAGAACGGGGTGCGCGGCGACGAGGAGGGCTTCGACCCGAAGCACGTGGCCGTCTACGGCCTGGCGTCGAACGGCTCGGGCGGTACGTCCGGCCAGACGACGTGGTCGTGGCTGGCCGGGGCGACAGGCTGGAAGTTCACCGACGCGGACGTGTGGGGCACGGAGTACCACTTCGACGACCCGCGCGTGCAGTCCTCGCTGAAGTGGCTGTTCGGCCTGGTCGACAAGGGGTTCATGGCGCCGTACGAGGAGGTCGGCACGGAGCCCAACCCGCAGCAGGCCCTCGGCTCGGGGCGTGCCGCGATCTCCGCGAACGGGTCGTGGATGCTCGGCACGTACGCCAACCTCGAGGGCGTCGACCTGGGCATCGCGAGCCTGCCGAGCGGCCCCGTCGGCCACCCGGTGTCGATGTACAACGGCCTCGCCGACTCGATCAGCGCCCAGTCGCCGAACCCGGAGGAGGCCGCCCGCTGGGTGGAGTTCCTCGGCTCGGACGACTGCCAGCGCATCGTGGGGGAGGCCGGGGTGGTCTTCCCGGCGCGGCCCGCCGGCACCGACGCCGCGATCGACGCGTTCGCGGACCGCGGCCTGGACGTCTCGGTGTTCACGGACCTGGTGGAGAAGAAGCAGACCCTCTTCTTCCCCGTGACCGAGCAGTTCGGCGCGATCGACTCGGTGATGATGCCGATCATGGACGAGATCTACATCGGGGACCGCGACGTCTCCACGCTCACGGAGGTGAACGACCGCATCAACGGCCTGCTGAGGTGACGGCGGGGTGCGGGACGCGCGGTAGGTTCGCCCGATGCGCCGTCCCGCCCCCCGTTCGTCGTCGTCCGTCGCCCGCGTCCCGGGGTTCCGGCCGCTGCTGGCGATGTCGGCGCTGGGCTTCTCGGGGTACGCGCTGCTGCTGCCCGCCGCGCCGCTGTGGGCGGTGCGCGGCGGCGCGACCGAGGGCGGCGCCGGCCTCGTCAACGCGGTGCTCATGCTCGCCACGGTGCTCACGCAGACCACGGTGCCGTGGCTGCTGCGCCGGGTGGGCTGGCGCGTGACGATGGTGGTGGGCGTCATGCTGCTGGGTGCGCCGTCGCTGCTGTTCATGGCCACCGACCACCTCGGCTGGCTCCTGGCGCTGTCGGCGGTGCGGGGCACCGGGTTCGCGGTGCTCACGGTGTGCGGGTCGACGGCGGTCGCGGCCCTCGTCGACGGTCCGCGGCACGGCCGGGCCATCGGCCTGTACGGGCTGTCGATCGCGTTCCCGCAGCTGGTGCTGGTGCCGAGCGCGGCGTGGGTCGCCGAGACCCTCGACTTCCGCGTGGTCTTCGCCCTCGGCGCGCTGCCGGTGCTCGCGGTGCCGTTCGCGGCCCTGCTCGGGCGTCGGCTCGACGCTGCCGCCACCGACGCCGCCGGTTCCCGTGCCGAGGTCTCCGACGCCGTGCCGGACGCGGGAGCCGCGACGGGCCGGGGCCGCACGCTGCTCGCCCTGCTGATGCCGTCGCTGGTGCTCCTCGCGGTGACGACGCCGGGCGGCGCGCTGCTCACGTTCGCGCCGCAGTTCGCGGGCGGCGCGGGCGCGGCGGTGGCGGGGCTCCTCGGCTTCACCGCCGCGACCGCCCTCGCGCGCTGGGGCGTGGGCGGGTTCGCCGACCGGTTCGGGCCGCGCGTCTTCCTCGCGCCGTTGCTCCTCGTCTGCGCCGGCGGCCTCGCGCTGTGCGCTGCGGCGATCGCGGCCGGCGGCGTACGCCCGTCGCTGCTCGTGCTCGGGATGACGGTGGTGGGCGTCTCCTACGGGAGCCTGCAGAACCTCACGCTCGTCGCGGCCTTCGCCGCGGTGCCGGCGCGGCAGCACAGCACCGCCAGCGCCGTGTGGAACATCGGGTTCGACGCCGGCACGGGGCTCGGGTCGCTCGTGGTGGGCTTCATCGCGGCGGGCACCAGCTTCTCGGTGGGCCTGCTGACGACGGCGGCGGTGTGCGTCGTCGCGGCGGTCGCCGTCCTCCTGAGGCACGATGGGTGAGAACCGACGAGCGGAGGCCGCGATGGGCAAGAAGCAGGAGATCCAGCACGCCAAGAAGCAGCACCTCGACAAGCACGGCAAGAAGCGGGGCGGGCCCAACCTGTTCCAGCTCATCGTGGTCGCGCTGGTCGTCGCGGCGATCACCAAGGAGCTGCAGAAGGACAAGGAGGACCGCACCTGGCACGGCACCGTCGCCGGGTTCGTCCCCTACGAGTTCCGCGTCCCGACCGTCGAGCGCATCCGCGAGCGCGTCTGGGACCCGGAGGGCGAGCACCTGATCAGCCCGCACGTCTTCGGCGTCGGCTGGACCCTCAACCTCGGCCGCATCGTCGAGCTGGTACGCCGCAAGGCCGAGGGGGCGCGCGAGGCGGACGCCTCCGCCTGAGACCGCGTGTCGCGCGGCGAGTTGCACGGCGAGTCGTCGCTCCGCGGACGTTGTCGTTCTGCGCTGGGTCGGGAGAGCCGGAACGGTGCCCGCTGAGCCGGACTGGATGCGGCTCAGCGAGAATCTCTCGCTCTCCGGGAGCCGTGGCGGGGGGGCGGGGCCCGCGCCCCCGCGTGCGTACCCGCGCAAAAAAAAACCAGACGCGGGGCCGCCCCACCCGGTGGGGGAAGCCGCCCGGGGCCCGGGGGGGGGGCGGGCGGG
>NZ_JBHWYY010000010.1:0-106934 GCF_042728595.1 Isoptericola sp. NPDC060185
CGCGCTCGCCGGGCTTCGTCGTCCCCGGGCTCTCGTCGTCCGGGGCCCTCGTCGTCGCGAGGTGTCGTCCTGCGAGGTGTCGTCCTACCGGGCGGCGTCCTCGTGGGAGCCGTCGTGCTCGGCGGCGTCCAGCAGCGCGTCCTCGTAGTCCTCGTCGACGCGGCGGCGCGGCTGCCGCGGGACGCGGGAGCCGCCCGCGCCGCCTGTGCCGTCAGTGTCCGGGCCGTCGTGCGCGGCGATGAGGTCGCCGGCGGTGACGCGCACCGGCCTCGTCTCACGACGCCACAGGACGATGTAGCCGCCCAGCGCCCCGAGCGCGAAGATGCACCACTGGAACGTGTAGCTCAGGTGCGAGCCCGGGTCGGTGTCGGGCTCGGGGAGGGCGCCGGGAGTCGTCGCGGCCGCCGGGTCCTCCGAGCGCAGCTGGCCGTAGCCGCCCACCGTGGCCCCGTCGGCCCAGGACGCGCCCTCGGAGCCGGCGGCGAGCACCTGGTCGGTGTGGATCGCCTGGACCTGGCCGGCGGGCGTGCCGCGCGTGGAGGCCGGCTCGTCGGGCCGCATCGTCATCGTCACCTCGACCTCCCCGCTCGGGGGGTCGGGCACGGACGACGGGCTGCTGGCGTCCTCGCCGGTCGGGACGAAGCCCCGGTCGACCACCAGGACGAGCGGCCGGCCGTCGGCGCCCGTCGTCTCGAAGGGCACCAGGACGTGGAAGCCGGGCTGGCCGCCGACGGGCCGGTTGCGCAGCAGCACCGTGTCCTGCGGGCGGTAGGTGCCGGTCGCCACCGCGGGCTGCCACTCGTCACCCGGGTCGAGGACGGCCCCGGGCTCGGGCAGCAGCGTGTCGAGGGCCACCGGGGCGCTGGCGTAGTTGCTCTCGACGAGGTCGATCTGCGCCTCGCGCCAGGTGTAGCGGTGCCACTGCCAGAACGCGGCGAGGACGCAGAGCGCCGCCAGCACCACGGCACCGAGGCCGAGGGTGATCCACTGCCGGCGGGTGCGCGGCGCGGCGGGGGCGGGCAGGTCGGAGGGTCGGCCCGGCGCGGGGGAGGTGCTCACGCGCGGTCGAGCTCCGCGACGGGGACGGTCTGCTTCCAGAAGGAGCGCGCGCCGAGGAACTGCTCGAGGTGCTCGCGGTGGTCGTCGCACGCGAGCCAGACCTTGCGGCGCTCCGGGGTGTGCAGCCGCGGGTTGTTCCACAGCAGGCCCCACGCGGCCTCGGCGCGGCAGCCCTTCGCGGAGCACACCAGCTCACCGGCCACCGGGTCCGCCCCGGTCCCCAGCACGTCCATCAGCGGTCTCCTCCACGGTTCTCGTCGGTCGGGTCGCCCTGGCCTTGATCCTGGTCTGGACCCTGGTCTGGACCCTGGCCGTCGGGCGCGTCGTCAGGCTCGTCGTCCCGGTGCTCGACCACGCGGTGGGCGCCGTCGAAGGTCTCCGGGGCGGACGACGAGCCGGGCCGCGAGGCGGGCGCGGGGAGCTCGGCCGGCGCGACGTCGACCATCGGCGAGGTGTCGTAGCTGACGCGGTCGCGCCCGGCGTTGGCGAACAGCACGGCCGAGTAGGGGAGCACGACAGCGGCTGCGACGAGCGTCAGACGGATCCAGAGCTCGTCCACCAGGACGGCGCCGATGAAGCACACGATCCGGATGCCCATCTGCACCAGGTAGCGCCGGGTGCGGCGCGCCTGGTCCTCCTCCAGCGGCTCGGGAGCGCTGGTGATCGAAGGGACCTCGGCGTCGCGGCCCGCGTCGTGACGGCGGTTCCCGGACGGGCGCGAACCGGACGAGGTCGCGCGGGCATGGCTCACCCGGCCAGTCTACGGCGGGCCCCGCGTCCCCCCGACCGGCCGCCAGGGACCCCGCGGCTTGTAGGGATCCGACAAACGGCCGCGGCGACGTGTGACGCGCCGCGACCCTGCGGGAGCCCCGCGGCGGGGTACCGTCACCAGGGCGTCGGCGGTGCTTCGCGCGCCTTCGCGCCCCGTCCGTCCCGACCCGCCCTGACCTGCCCTGACCAGAGCACGACCGCCGAGGAGACCCCGTGACCGACGCCCCCGCCACCCAGCCCACCCCGGCCGCCGCCGGTGCCGCACCCACGGGCCGGGTCGTCGTCGTCACCGGTGCCGCGCGCGGCATCGGCCGTTCGATCGCCGAGCGCTTCGTCGCCGACGGCGACACCGTCGCGACCCTCTACCGCGGAGGCGACCTCCCCGAGGGCGTGCACGGCTACGTCGCCGACGTGACCGACTCCGCGGCCGTGGACGCCGCCTTCTCGGCGATCGAGACCGACCTCGGCCCGGTCCAGGTGCTCGTCGCCAACGCGGGCGTCACCCGCGACCAGCTCCTCATGCGCATGAGCGACGAGGAGTTCGAGTCGGTCCTGGACGTGAACCTCACCGGGACGTTCCGCTGCGTGCGCCGCGCCTCCAAGGGCATGATCCGCGCGCGCAAGGGCCGCATCGTGCTGGTCGGCTCCGTCGTCGGCCTGTACGGCGGCCCCGGCCAGGTCAACTACTCGTCCTCCAAGGCCGCCCTCGTCGGCATGGCCCGGTCGATCACCCGCGAGCTCGGCGCGCGCGGCATCACGGCCAACGTCGTGGCCCCCGGCTTCGTCGAGACCGACATGACGGCGGCGCTGCCCGAGGACACCCAGAAGAAGTACAAGGCGACCATCCCCGCCGGGCGGTTCGCCTCGACCGACGAGATCGCGGGCGTCGTCGGGTTCCTCGCCTCGGACGCCGCGGCCTACGTCTCCGGCGCGGTCATCCCCGTCGACGGCGGCCTCGGCATGGGCCACTGACGCCCGCCGCCCCCCGCTCACTCACCCTCAGCACAACCGGAAGGTCATCATGGCTCTGCTCGACGGCAAGAAGCTCCTCGTCACCGGCGTCCTCACGGACAGCTCGATCGCGTTCCACGCCGCCCGCCTCGCCCAGGAGGAGGGCGCCGAGGTGGTGCTCACCTCCTTCGGCCGCCAGATGAAGCTCACGCAGGCGTTCGCCAAGCGGCTGCCCGTCACGGCGCCCGTGGTCGAGCTCGACGTGACCAGCGACGAGGACCTCGCGGCCCTCCCGGAGCGCGTGAAGGAGCACGTCGACGGCATCGACGGCGTCGTGCACTCGATCGGCTTCGCCCCCCAGTCCGTCATGGGCGGCAACTTCCTCGCCGCCGAGTGGGGCGACGTCGCCACGGCCCTGCAGGTCTCGACGTACTCGTACAAGTCGCTCATCGAGGCGGCCCGCCCGCTGATGTCCGGTGGTGCCTACGTCGGCCTCACGTTCGACGCGTCGTTCGCGTGGCCGGTCTACGACTGGATGGGCGTCGCGAAGGCCGGCCTGGAGTCGGCGAACCGTTACCTGGCCCGTGACCTCGGGCCGCACGGCATCCGGTGTAACCTCGTCTCCGCCGGGCCCATCCGCACCACGGCCGCGAAGTCCATCCCGGGGTTCGCGACCATGGAGGACGCCTGGCCGCAGCGTGCCCCGCTGGGCTGGGACCAGACCACGGCGGAGCCCGCCGCGCGCGCCGTCGTGGCGCTTCTCTCGGACTGGTTCCCCGCCACGACCGGTGAGATCGTCCACGTCGACGGTGGTGTGCACGCGATGGGTCAGTGACGGGCCGGTCCCGGAACGACCCCCGGACCGACCTGTGAGACGGAGCGCATGAGAGCGGTAACGCAGGCCGAGGGCGCCGCGCCGAGCTGGCGACTCGTGCTGTTGCGGCACGCGAAGGCGGAGCCGGGCAAGGGGGCGCTCTCCGACGAGCAGCGGCCCCTCGCGCTGAACGGGCGCAAGCAGGCGAGCCGCGTGGGCATGGCCCTCACCGCGGCCGGCCTGCTGCCGCAGGTCGCGCTGGTGTCGTCCGCGCTGCGCACGCGCCAGACCTGGGACCTGGCCTCGGCCCACCTGGACGGCTCGGCTGCGACCGTCCTCGAGGTGCGCGACGAGCTCTACGAGGCGAGCGTGCGCGACGTCCTCGGCCTCCTGCGGGAGGTCGAGGCGTCCGTGCGCACCGTCCTCGTCGTCGGGCACGAGCCGACGATGGCCGCGACGGCGGCGTACCTCGCCGCCGAGGGCTCCGAGCCCGCCGCCCTCGCCCAGGTGCGCGTCGGCGTCCCGACGGCCACCTACTCGGTGCTGGAGTCCGCCGCGCACCCGTGGGCCGACTGGGGTCGCGGCACGTCACGGCTCGTGCACGTCGGCCGCCCGTCCTGACCTCCGGTCTGGCGGGCCCGGGCGCCCGAACCCGCCCCGTTCAGGCGCTGCCGAGCACCTCGTCGACCGACGTGACCTCCACCAGCGGCGCGTAGAGCCGCATCGCGGCCAGCGCGCGCTCGTGGTCCTCGGGGCTCGCGCCGGCGCACGCGTCCGCCACCACCCGCACCCGCCGGCCGGCGTCGGCCGCGGGGAGCACGGTGGACAGCACGCAGCAGTCGGTGGAGACGCCGGCCACCACCAGCTCGCCCGCGCCGCCGACCGCGGCCTCGAGCTCCGGGCCCCACTTGCCGAACGTCGTCGCGGTGACGACGTGCGCGCCCGCCGGGTCCAGGCCGTCAGCGATCGCGTACAACGGGTCGTCGGCGGGCACGAGGGCGAACGGCCACTGCGCGAAGTACTCCCGCCACGCGCCTTCCGGCTCCGCGGGCGCCACGTACCGCGTCCAGACGGTGCGGCCCGCGAACGCGGGCAGCAGGCGCCGCACGCCGTCGGCCGCGGCGTCGAACGCCGGTGACGCCCACGGGCTGCCGGGCGCGCCGAAGACGGTCTGCATGTCGACGACGACCAGGACCGCGCCGCCCGTCCCGCGGCTCATGCCGCCTCCTGCGCCGAATCCTGCGCCGAATGCTCCGCCGACTCCTGGCGCCGCACGGCTCGGGCGGAGAGCAGGAACGTGCCGAGCAGCCCGAGCGCGAGGGCGACCAGGACGCCGAGGTTGGCGCCGGCCCACTGCCCGTCCCGCCCGCCGAGGCCCAGCGGCCCCAGCAGGTAGCCCTGCCAGGACAGCCACCCGGCGTACGTGTTCGTCACCAGGCCCCAGCCGACCACGGTGCCGCCCACCACGAGGAGGACCGCGGGCCAGCGCACGCTCCCGTAGCGGCCGTGCCGGTCGCCCAGCTCGGCGTCGGCGTAGTCGCGGCGGCGCAGCGCGATGTCGGCCAGCAGCACGCCGCACCAGGCGGCGATCGGGACGCCCAGGGTGATGAGGAAGCCCTGGAACGGGCCGAAGAAGTCGTCGGCGACGAAGACCACGTACACGGCGCCGAGCACCATGAGGACGCCGTCGATCGCGGCCGCGACCCAGCGCGGGGCGGGCAGGCCCAGCGACAGGAGCGCGAGCCCGGAGGAGTAGATGTCGAGCGCCGCGCCGCCGATGAGGCCGGCCAGGGCCACGACCATGAACGGGATCAGGAACCACTCGGGCAGCAGCACGGCGAGCGCGCCGATCGGGTCGGCGCCGATCGCGTCGGCCAGCGCGGGGTCCGAGCCGGCGAGCAGGAGGCCCGCGACCAGGAGCAGCACGGGCGGCAGGGACGCACCGAACGTCGTCCAGCCGACGACGCCGGGGCCCGACGCCGTGCGCGGCAGGTAGCGGGAGTAGTCGGCGGCCATGTTCACCCAGCCGAGGCCGAAGCCGGTCATCATGAACACGAGCCCGCCGATCACCTGGGGCGCGTGCCCGGGAGGGATCGCCGCGACCGTCGCCCAGTCGATGTGGCCCGCGACCAGCACGACGTACACCACGGTCAGCACGGCGGTCAGCACGGTGATGACCTGCTGCAGCCGCATCACGAGCTGGAACCCGAAGATCCCCGCCGTCACGACGACCAGTGCCACCACGGCCAGCGTGACCACCTGCGTCACGGTGCCGCCGCCCCAGCCGAGCGTGCCGAGCACGGTCGCGGTGGCGAGGGTCGCGAGCGCCACCAGCACGGTCTCCCAGCCGACGGTGAGGATCCACGACAGCAGGGACGGCAGCCGGTTGCCGTCCACCCCGAAGGCGGCGCGGCTGAGCACCATCGTGGGCGCGGACCCGCGCCGGCCGGCGAGCGAGATGAACCCGCAGGCCAGGAACGACGCCACGATGCCGATCGCGCCCACGGCGACGGCCTGCCAGAAGGACACGCCGAACGCCAGCAGGTACGCGCCGTAGCCGAGGCCGAGCACGGACACGTTGGCCGCGAACCACGGCCAGAACAGGTCGCGGGGGCGGCCGTGCCGCTCGGACTCGTCGATGGTGTTGAGGGCGTTGGTCTCGACCGTCGTCGCCATGGTCCGATCCTGGCCCCCGCCAGGGGTTTCGCGCTACGGGTGGGGGATCACGGCCGCGCGGTGCCCGGCGCCCGCCCGGCGGCGGCGTCCACCTCGTCGATGACGGCGAGCACGGCGTCAAGGCGCGGCCCGTCCACGCTGAACGGCGCCTGCGCCCGCACGACGGGCTTGGCGGCGAACGCGATGCCGATGCCGGCCGCGTCGATCATGTCGAGGTCGTTCGCGCCGTCGCCCACGGCGACGGTGTCGACCATCTCCAGCCCGCACTCGTCGGCCCAGCGGCGGAGGGTCGCGGCCTTGTCCGCCCGGTCGACGACGGGGCCGACGGTCCGGCCGGTGAGGACGCCGTCGGCGACCTCGAGCCGGTTGGCGCGCCAGCGCGCGATGCCGAGGGCGTCGGCGATCGGGCCGAGGATCTCGGCGAAGCCGCCGGAGACGAGGCCGAACTCCCAGCCGCGCCGGCGGGTCTCGCTGACGAGGTCGGCGGCGCCGGGGGTCAGCACGACCGCCTCCCGCACCGCGGTGAGCGCCTCGACGGGCACGCCGCGCAGGGTGGCGACCCGCTCGCGTAGGGAGCCGGCGAAGTCGAGCTCGCCGCGCATCGCGCGCTCGGTCACCTCGGCGACCTGCGCGCGGGTGCCGGCGTGGTCGGCGAGCAGCTCGATCACCTCGGCGGTGATGAACGTCGAGTCGACGTCGGTGACCACCAGGCGGCGCCGGCTCGGCGGCTCGGTGGGAACGGGGGCGGTGCGGGGAGCGGGATCAAGCAACGACGGTGCCCTTCGGGACGACGGTGATCCCCGACGCCGAGACGGTGAAACCGCGGGCCCGGTCCTCCTCGTGGTCGACGCCGACCCGGGCCCGCTCGCTCACCACCACGTTCTTGTCGAGGATGGCGCGGTGGACCTGGGCGTGCCGCTCCACCTGGACGTTGTCCATCACGACGGAGTCGGTGACGGTGGCCCAGGAGTGCAGGTAGGCGCCCGGGGACAGGATGGACCCTGCGACCGTCGCGCCGGAGATGAGGACACCAGGCGAGACGATCGAGTCGGCGGCGTGGCCCAGGCGCCCGGGCCCGGCGTGCACGAACTTCGCCGGCGGCAGGCCGGTGTACCCGGTGAGCAGCGGCCAGTCCTGGTTGTAGAGGTTGAACACGGGCTGGACCGCGATGAGGTCCGTGTTGGCCTCGAAGTAGGCGTCGATGGTGCCGACGTCGCGCCAGTAGTCCCGGTCGCGGTCTGTCGAGCCGGGGATCTCGTTGCGGATGAAGTCGTACACGCCGGCCGTCCCCTCGGCCACGAAGGCGGGGATGATGTCGCCGCCCATGTCGTGCCGGGAGTCCGGGTCGGCGGAGTCCTTCGTGACGGCCTCGACGAGCGCGTCGGCGTCGAACACGTAGTTGCCCATCGAGGCGAGCACCTCGGTGGGGGAGTCGGGCAGGCCCACGGGGCTCTCGGGCTTCTCGAGGAACTCGGAGATGCGCGTCGGGTCCTCGCGGTCCACCTCGATGACGCCAAACTGGTCGGCCATCGCGATCGGCTGCCGGATGGCCGCCACCGTCGCGCGCGCCCCCGTGGAGACGTGTGCCTCCACCATCTGGGAGAAGTCCATGCGGTACACGTGGTCGGCGCCGACCACGACCACGATGTCCGGCCGCTCGTCGTCGATGATGTTGAGGCACTGGTAGATCGCGTCCGCCGAGCCGAGGTACCAGTGCTTGCCCACCCGCTGCTGCGCAGGCACGGACGACACGTAGTTGCCGAGCAGCGACGACATCCGCCACGTCTTGGAGATGTGCCGGTCGAGCGAGTGCGACTTGTACTGCGTGAGCACGACGACCCGCAGGTACCGCGAGTTGATGATGTTCGAGAGCGCGAAGTCGACCAGCCGGTAGATGCCCCCGAAGGGGACCGCAGGCTTGGCGCGGTGCGCCGTGAGGGGCATGAGCCGCTTGCCCTCGCCGCCGGCGAGGACGATCGCGAGCACGCGGGGCTGGGTCGACGCCATGCCCCCGACCCTAGGGCGTCGTGGGCCGCCGCGCCCGCGACCCGCCCGCATGGGTAGGTTGACCGCGTGAGCACCCCGGAGACGAGCCCGTTCCGCGTCGACCTGCTGACCCGCGAGTACCCGCCGCACGTCTACGGCGGCGCGGGCGTGCACGTCGAGGAGCTGTCCGCCGTGCTGCGCCGGCAGGTCGACGTGCGGGTGCGCTGCTTCGACGGGCCGCGCCCCGCGGACGCCGCCGCGGCCGGCGTGACCGGGTACGGGGTGCCCGCCGGCCTGGCCGCCGTGGACCCGGTGCTCGGCACGTTCGGCGTCGACCTCGCGATGGCGCAGGACGTCGCCGGCGCGGACGTGCTGCACTCCCACACCTGGTACGCGAACCTCGCCGGCCACCTGGGCGGCCTGCTGCACGGCGTGCCGCACGTGGTCACGGCGCACTCGCTCGAGCCGTTGCGGCCGTGGAAGGCCGAGCAGCTCGGCGGGGGGTACGCGCTGTCGTCGTGGGCGGAGCGCACCGCCTACCTGGGGGCGGCGGGCGTGATCGCGGTGTCGGCGGGCATGCGCGCCGACATCCTGCGGGTCTACCCGGAGCTCGACCCCGCGCGCGTGCACGTGGTGCACAACGGGATCGACCTGGCCGGCTGGCGGCGTCCCGGCGCCGGCGACCCGGAGGCGGAGCGCGTGGTGCGCGATCTCGGCATCGACCCGGAGCGCCCGGCCGTGGTGTTCGTCGGGCGGATCACCCGGCAGAAGGGGCTGCCGTACCTGCTGCGCGCCGCGGCCCGGCTGCCGCGCGAGGTGCAGCTCGTGCTGTGCGCCGGCGCCCCGGACACCCCGGAGCTGATGGACGAGGTGCGCGGCCTGGTCGCCGAGCTGCGCCGCGCGCGCGGCGGCACGGGGGAGGCCGGGCCCGGCGGGGGCGGCGCCGAGGCCGGCGTCGTGTGGATCGAGCAGATGCTGCCGCGCCCCGACCTGATCGCCGTGCTCGCCGCGAGCACCGTGTTCGTCTGCCCGTCCGTGTACGAGCCGCTCGGCATCGTCAACCTCGAGGCCATGGCCGTGGGCCTGCCGGTGGTCGGCACCGCCACGGGCGGCATCCCCGAGGTGGTCGACGACGGCGTCACCGGCGCGCTGGTGCCGATCGAGCAGGCCGACGACGGCACCGGCACCCCGCTCGACCCCGAGCGGTTCGTCGGCGACCTGGCGGCGGCGCTCCTGGGCGTGCTGGACGACCCGGCGCGCGCCGCGGCGATGGGCGCGGCGGGCCGCCGCCGCGCCGAGGACCTGTTCTCCTGGGACGCCGTCGCGGGCCGCACGCTCGACGTCTACCGGGCGGTCCTCGCGGGCTGACCGGGCTGACCGGGCTGATGGCGCCGGGTCGTGATCCTCGGGGCGGTCAGCGCACCGCGCCGTAGGTGGCGGCGCTCAGCGCGCGCCGCGCGGTGCGCTCCACCTCGCGCAGGGCGGTGGCGCGCTGGTCGGACTGCCAGACGTTGACCGCGCCCCCCTCGTCGACGGTCGCGAGGTCGACGATCGCCAGGAGCCGGGTGGCGAGTTGCAGCACGCGCGCCCGTCGTCCCTCGAGGGTGGGCACGGGCCAGCCGTCCGTGCTGCCGCCGCGCAGCCGCTCGATCGCGTCCGCCGCGTCGTCGCGCCACCGCGCCACGTCGAGGGCGTCGAGGGCCTCGGTGGCGGTGACGAGGCTGGTGCGCAGCTCGCGCTCGGCGTCCGGCAGGGAGCCGAGCGCGCCCGCCACGTGGGTGGACCACGCGGGCACGGCCCGCACCTGCCACGCCACGAGGTGGCCCGGCTCGAGGGCGCTGCCGAACGTGGTGACGGCCGGCACCGCGGCCCACGACCCGGCCGGCGTGGTCACCATCACGCACTCGCCGGCGTCGGTGGCCTCGGCGCTCACGGCCGCCGGCACGCCGCCGAGGTCGCCGGGAGCGGGCAGGAGCGCGCACACCTCGCGGGGGCCGTCGAGCCACGCGGTCACGAGGGCGCGCAGGTCGGCGTCCTCGTCCTCGGCGCGGCCCGGCATCCCCACGACGCCGTGCGGCTCGTCGTCGCCCTGCACGCTGCGCACGACGACGCCCGGCGCGGCGCCCACGGTCTGCAGCCAGAGCGCGAGGACGACGCTGCGCGGCAGGGTGTCGGGGGAGGTGTCCACGGCATCACACCCTAGACGTCGGGCGGGCCCGGACGCAGGCCGGTCCGGCGTCGGCGCTCGGGTAGGGTCGGGCCTCATGAGCGCGGTTCTCGACCTGCAGGGCGTCACCGTTCGACGCGGTACCACCACCATCCTCGACGCCGTGGACTGGCAGGTGAACGAGGGCGAGCGCTGGGTGGTGCTGGGGCCCAACGGCGCCGGCAAGACGACGATGCTGCAGATCCTCGCGGCGCGCTCGCACCCCACGTCCGGCACCGCGGAGCTCCTGGGGGAGCGGCTGGGCCGCGTCGACGTGTTCGAGCTGCGCCCGCGCATCGGATTCGCGTCGGCCGCGCTCGCCGACCGCATCCCGGGCCACGAGACGGTGCGGGACGTCGTGCTGACCGCCGCCTACGGCGTGACGGGCCGCTGGCAGGAGTCGTACGAGGAGTTCGACGAGCAGCGCGCCAAGGACCTGCTCGCGGCGTTCGACGTCGCGGACCTGTCCGACCGCTACTACGGCACCCTGTCCGAGGGGGAGCGCAAGCGCGTGCAGATCGCCCGCGCCCTCATGACGGACCCGGAGCTCCTGCTGCTCGACGAGCCCGCCGCGGGCCTCGACCTGGCCGGCCGCGAGGAGCTGGTGGGCGCGCTGTCCGAGCTCGCGGCCGACCCGGCGTCGCCCGTCCTGGTGCTCGTGACGCATCACGTCGAGGAGATCCCGCCGGGCTTCACGCACCTGCTGCTCATGCGCCACGGGGGGATCCAGGCCGCCGGCCCGATCCACGAGGTGCTCACCGCGGACAACCTCTCGCAGGCGTTCGGGACGCCGCTGATGGTCGCCCACGGGGGCGGTCGCTGGCTGGCGCGCGCGGCGCGACCCGCCGGTCGCTGACCGTTCCCAGCACGGGGGAAGTCTTGGTAAAGTCTGAGCAAAACCCTGTGGCCGCGACAGTCGGGTCCCGGCGCAGGGCCTGGCGGAGGTGACCATGGATTCCTGGCTGTGGTGGATCGGGGCGGCGCTGGTGCTGGCCGCCATCGAGATGTTCTCGCTAGACCTCGTGTTCATCATGCTCGCCGGGGGCGCGCTGGCCGGTTCCGTGACGGCGGCGGCAGGCGGCCCGGTGTGGCTGCAGTTCGTGGTGGCGTGCGTCTTCGCGCTGGTCCTCGTGCTCCTGCTGCGCCCGTGGCTGCTGCAGCACCTCCGGCAGCGCGTGCCGCTGCAGGAGACCAACGTCGCGGCGCACGTCGGGCGTCCCGCCGTCGTCCTGAGCGAGGTCACCGAGACCGGGGGCCGCGTCAAGCTCGCCGGCGAGGTCTGGAGCGCGCGGCTCGTCGACGACGGCGTGCCGAACTCGAGCGGCCGGGTGCCCGAGGGCGCCGAGGTGCGGGTGGTGCGGATCGAGGGCGCGACCGCCGTCGTCGAGCCCGTCCCCACCTCGCACGCCCAGCCCGAGCACAGCGCCTGACGGACGCCCGGGCCGCCGACGGTCCGGGCGCGTTCCACCCTGCCGGGATGCCGGCAGTCCTGTTCGACGTCGACAGAAAGGGACCATCGTGTCCGACCCGTCCGCCGGCACCATCGTGCTGTGGATCGTGATTCTCGCGCTCGTGATCTTCGTGGTCGTGGCGCTGTTCAAGATGGTGCGGGTGGTGCCGCAGGCCACGGCGCTCATCATCGAGCGCCTCGGCCGCTACCGGCACACGTTCGAGCCGGGGCTGCACTGGCTCGTGCCGTTCATCGACCGCGTGCGCGCGGGCGTCGACCTGCGCGAGCAGGTCGTCTCCTTCCCGCCGCAGCCGGTGATCACGAGCGACAACCTCGTGGTGAGCATCGACACCGTCGTGTACTTCCAGGTGACGGAGCCGAAGTCGGCCGTCTACGAGATCGCGAACTACATCACCGCCATCGAGCAGCTCACGGTCACCACGCTGCGCAACGTCGTCGGCTCGATGGACCTGGAGCAGACCCTCACCAGCCGCGACCAGATCAACGGCCAGCTGCGCGGGGTGCTCGACGAGGCGACCGGCCGCTGGGGCGTGCGCGTCAACCGCGTCGAGCTGAAGTCGATCGACCCGCCCGCCTCCGTGCAGGGCGCGATGGAGCAGCAGATGCGCGCCGAGCGCGACCGCCGCGCCACGATCCTCACGGCCGAGGGTGTCAAGCAGTCGCAGATCCTCACGGCCGAGGGTGAGAAGCAGTCGCAGATCCTGCGGGCCGAGGGCAACGCCCAGTCCGCGATCCTCACCGCGGAGGGCGAGGCCCGCGCGATCCTGCAGGTGTTCGACGCGATCCACCAGGGCGACGCCGACCCCAAGCTGCTCGCGTACCAGTACCTGCAGATGCTGCCGCAGATCGCCAACGGCAACGCCTCGAAGCTGTGGGTCGTGCCGACCGAGTTCACGGCGGCGCTCGGCTCGATCGCGCAGGGCTTCGGCGGCGTCCCCGGGACGCCCGGCATCCCGACCCCGCCCTCGGGCGACGACGAGGGCGAGCGCACGCCTCGCCCGCGCACCGCGTTCGGCGAGACCGCGCTGACCGACCCGGGCGAGGCCCTCGCCGAGGCGCGTCGCCAGGCCGAGGCCGCGACCGCCGACGCGACGAGCGCGGGCACCCGGTCGGGCGCGCCGTTCGACCCGTCGGCGGAGCGCGGCCAGCGCCCCGCGGGCGGCCCGGCGACCCCGCCGGCCACCGGCACCCCGCCGCGCCCCGTGACGGGCGAGCCGGAGGAGCCGCAGCAGTAGCCGGCTGCACGCCGCGACGGGACCCCGTCACCCCTCGTGGGTGGCGGGGTCCCGTCGTGTCCGGCCGGTCGCGACGGGAGCGGCGGAGGGGGTGGACGAGTGAGTGCTCACTCATTTAGCATGTCGCTCATGCTGGCTGCACCGGGCGCGAGTCGTCGCGCCACCCCGCTGTCCCCGGAAGACCGGCGGTCCGCGATCATCGACGCCGTCCTGCCGCTGGTCGGCGAGTTCGGCGTCGACGTCACGAGCCGCGAGCTCGCGGACGCCGCCGGGGTCGCCGAGGGCACCCTGTTCCGCGCCTTCGGCGACAAGCTCACGCTCGTCGGCGCCGTCGCGGTCGAGGGGCTGCACCGCGCCTCCGGCCCGGTCGAGACCCGCGCGGAGCTCGCGGCGATCGACCGGGAGGCGCCGCTCGAGGAGCGGCTCGAACGCGTCATCGAGCTCGGCCGGCGCCGGATGAGCGACGTCGTGCGGTGGATGGGCGTGCTGCGGGCGCTGCACCACCGCACAGGCGCCCGCGACCTGGCCCCGTCCGAGCACGTGCAGGACTTCCGGGAGCAGCTCGCGCGGCAGCGCGAGCAGCAGCGCGAGGCCACCGTGGCCGGGCTGGTCGGGGTGCTGCAGCCCGACGAGCACAGGCTGCGCGTGCCGATCGAGGTCGCCGTGGCGCTCCTCGAGGCGAGCATCGCCGGCACGCACGGGCGCGTGGACCACCTGCTCCCGGCGCCCTCGGCCCGCGTGGTCGCCGATGCGCTCGTGCACGGCATCGCGGAGGATCGAGAAAAAGAACAGGTGCCCGAGGCGCCCGGTGCCTGACAATCCCCCCGGGGCAGCGCCCCGTCACCCCCACCCCCAGGAGCCCTGATGCTCGTCTCCCTGGCGCGGAGCTATCTGCGCCCGTACTCCGGCGCCGTCGCGCTGCTGCTGGTGCTCCAGCTGCTCGCGACGCTCGCCTCCCTCTACCTGCCCTCCCTCAACGCCGACATCGTGGACAACGGCGTGACCACGGGCGACACCGCCTACATCATGCGCGTGGGCGGCTGGATGCTCGTCGTCAGCCTGGGCCAGGTCGTGTGCGCGATCGGCGCGGTGTTCCTGGGCGCGCGCACCGCCACGGCGCTGGGCCGCGACGTGCGGCGCGACCTGTTCGACTCCGTGCAGGGCTTCTCCGCGCGCGAGCTCGGGCAGTTCGGCGCCCCGTCGCTCATCACCCGCACGACCAACGACGTGCAGCAGGTGATGATGGTCGTGCTGATGACCTTCACCATCATGGTGATGGCGCCGATCATGCTGGTCGGCGGCGTCATCATGGCGCTGCAGGAGGACGTCGCGCTCTCCGGGCTGTTGCTGGTCGTCGTCCCGGTCCTGGGCATCGCGATGGGCCTGCTGATGTGGCGGATGGTGCCCTACTTCCGGGCCATGCAGAAGCGGATCGACGCCATCAACGGCGTCCTGCGCGAGCAGATCACCGGCCTGCGGGTGGTGCGCGCCTTCGTCCGCGAGGACCGCGAGCTGGAGCGGTTCGGCGCCACGAACGAGGCGCTGTACGACACGTCGCTGAACGCCGGCAAGCTCATGGCCCTGGCGTTCCCGATGGTCATGCTGATCATGAACGCCTCGAGCGTCGCCGTGCTGTGGTTCGGCGCGCAGCGCATCGACAACGGCGAGATGCAGGTGGGCGCGCTCATGGCGTTCCTCAGCTACATCATGTACATCCTCATGGCCGTGATGATGTCCACGATGATGGTGATGATGGTGCCGCGCGCCTCGGTCGCCGCGGGCCGCATCACCGACGTCCTGGACACCGAGACCTCGGTCACCGAGCCGGCCGCGCCCGTGTCCCTCACGTCCCTGGCCGACGGCGAGGGCCCGCGCGGCGAGGTGCGGTTCGACGGAGTCGAGTTCCGGTACCCGGGCGCCGACGAGCCCGTGCTGCACGACCTGACGTTCACCGCGTCGCCCGGCCAGGTCACCGCGATCATCGGCTCGACGGGTGCGGGCAAGACCACGCTGCTCAACCTGGTGCCGCGCCTGTTCGACGTCACCGACGGGCGGGTGCTCGTGGACGGCGTGGACGTGCGCGACCTGACCACGGCGGACCTCGGGTCCATCCAGGGCCTGGTGCCCCAGAAGGCGTTCCTGTTCAGCGGCACGATCGCGGACAACCTGCGCTACGGCAAGGCCGACGCCACCGAGGACGAGATGTGGCAGGCGCTGGAGATCGCGCAGGCGCGCGACTTCGTCGAGGCCCTCCCCGAGGGGCTCGAGGCCCCCGTGGCGCAGGGCGGCACGACGTTCTCCGGCGGCCAGCGGCAGCGGCTCGCGATCGCGCGGGCCGTCGTGCGGCGCCCGAGCATCTACCTGTTCGACGACTCGTTCTCGGCGCTCGACTACAGCACCGACGCGCGCCTGCGCGCGGCGCTGCGGCCCCGGACGAAGGACGCGACCGTCCTCGTCGTCGCCCAGCGCGTGGCGACCATCCGGGACGCGGACCAGATCCTCGTGCTGGACCACGGGCGCATCGTCGGGCGCGGCACGCACGCCGAGCTGCTGGCCGACAACGAGACCTACCAGGAGATCGTCACCTCCCAGATGTCCCTCGAGGAGGCGGCATGAGCACCGAACGCAAGGCACCGGCCGGCCGACCCGCCGGAGGACCCCGCGGGGGCGGCGGGCACGGCCCCATGGGTGGCATGGGCGGGGCCCCCGGCGCGAAGGCGATGGACTTCCGCGGGTCGCTCGTGCGGTTCGCCCGCGTGATGCGCCCCGAGCGGGCGCGCGTCATCCTGCTCACCCTGTGCGGCGTCGTCTCGGTGGCGCTCACCGTGGCCGGCCCGAAGATCCTCGGCGAGGCCACCAACGTCATCTTCGCCGGCGTGGTCGGCAAGGCGATCGAGTCGCCGCAGGTCC
The DNA here is from genome assembly GCF_042728595.1 of Isoptericola sp. NPDC060185. Taxonomy (NCBI): domain Bacteria; kingdom Bacillati; phylum Actinomycetota; class Actinomycetes; order Micrococcales; family Promicromonosporaceae; genus Isoptericola; species Isoptericola sp. NPDC060185. Next base: position 16,080 of record NZ_JBHWYY010000010.1, read on the forward strand.
CCGCCGGGACGCCCGTCGACCAGGTGGTCGAGGGCCTGCGGGCCTCCGGCGACACCACGCAGGCCGACATGCTCGCCTCGATGCACGGGGTCGTCGTCGGCCAGGGGGTGGACTTCACCCGGCTCGCCGAGATCCTGACGTGGGTGCTCGCCGTGTACGTGGGCGCGTTCCTCTTCGGCTGGCTGCAGGCGCGCATCATGACGATCGCGGTGCAGAACACCATGCGCCGCCTGCGCGACGAGGTGGAGGCCAAGCTCCACCGCATCCCGCTGAGCTACGTGGACAAGCAGGCCAAGGGCGAGATCCTCTCGCGCGTCACCAACGACATCGACAACGTCGCGCAGACCACGACCCAGACGCTCGCGCAGCTCGTGACCTCCGTGCTCACCGTGATCGGCGTGCTCGGCATGATGTTCTGGATCTCGTGGGTGCTGGCCCTGGTCGCGCTGATCACCGTGCCGCTGTCGATCGTCCTGACCATGCAGATCGCCAAGCGGTCGCAGCCGCAGTTCGTGGCGCAGTGGGCCGCGACCGGGCGCCTCAACGCGCACGTCGAGGAGATGTTCACCGGTCACTCGCTGGTGAAGGTCTACGGGCGCCAGGAGGCGGCCGCGGCGAAGTTCGGCGAGGAGAACGAGGCGCTGTACGACGCGTCCCGCAAGTCGCAGTTCATCTCCGGCACGATGCAGCCGTCGATGGGCTTCCTGGCCAACCTCAACTACGTGATCGTGGCCGTGATCGGCGGGCTGCGCGTGGCCTCGGGGCAGCTGTCCCTGGGCGACGTGCAGGCGTTCATCCAGTACTCGCGGCAGTTCACGCAGCCGCTCACGCAGATCGCGTCGATGATGAACCTGCTGCAGTCGGGCGTCGCGTCGGCCGAGCGGGTGTTCGAGCTGCTCGACGCCCCGGAGCAGGACCCGGACCCGTCGGCCCCCCGCCGGCTGGGGCACGTGCAGGGCCGGGTCGCGTTCGAGGACGTGTCGTTCTCCTACGACCCCGAGACGCCGCTCATCGAGCACCTCGACCTCGTCGCGGAGCCCGGCCAGACGATCGCGATCGTCGGGCCGACGGGCGCCGGCAAGACGACGCTGGTCAACCTGCTCATGCGGTTCTACGAGGTCAACTCGGGGCGCATCACGCTCGACGGCGTGGACAGCCGCGACATGACGCGCGATGACCTGCGCAAGCGGATCGGCATGGTGCTGCAGGACACGTGGCTGTTCAAGGGCACCATCGAGGAGAACCTGCGCTACGGCGTGCGCGACGGCGCCACGGTGGGGGAGGCGGAGTTCCTCGCCGCCACCGAGGCGACCCACGTGGACCCGTTCGTGCGCACGCTGCCCGACGGGTACGCCACCCTCCTGGACGACGAGGCCACCTCGCTGTCCGCGGGCGAGAAGCAGCTGCTCACCATCGCGCGGGCGTTCCTGGCCGACCCGGAGATCCTCGTGCTCGACGAGGCGACGAGCTCGGTCGACACCCGCACCGAGGTGCTGGTGCAGCAGGCGATGAACGCGCTGCGGGCGAACCGCACGTCGTTCGTCATCGCGCACCGCCTGTCTACCATCCGTGACGCCGACACCATCGTGGTGATGGAGCACGGGCAGATCGTGGAGCAGGGCGACCACGACGCGCTGCTCGCCGCCGGAGGGGCGTACGCGCGGCTCTACGAGTCGCAGTTCAGCGCCCCCGCCGTCGAGGAGGAGGACGTGGTGGCCGGCCCCGCCGGGGTCTGATCCCGGAGCCGTGCCCCAGCATCGAGCGTGCTGACTCGTTCCTCGCGCGGCCCGTGCGAGGAGCAGGTCAGCACGCTCGATGTCTTCGTGTGGTCAGGGCAGGACGAGCATCCGGGCCGGCGGCGCGCCCTCGCGCTGCCAGTCGAACCGGGCCTCGCCGACCACGCGCCACCCGCGGTGCAGGTAGACGGCGTGCGCCACGCCGTCGCGGTCGTCGACGTCGAGCACCGGGGTGCGGCCCTGCGCGTGCAGGTGGGCGACGGCGACGTCGAGGAGGGCGCCGCCGACGCCCCGGCCCTGCGCCGTGGGGCCGACGAACAGGACGGACACGCAGCCCAGCTCGTGGACCGGTCGACCGGCGCCCGCGGACCAGATCGCGCCGAACCGGTCGTCGGGCACGGCCGTCACGCTGACGTGCCCGACGACCGCGCCGTCCACCTCGGCGACCCAGGCGCGCTCCTCGTCGGGACGGACGATGAACTCCTCGACCGGGAACGGCAGGGGCCAGCGGTGCGGGTAGCCCGACGCCGGCTGCTGGCCGGCGAGGGCCTCGGTGAGGGCGGGCAGGTCGGCAGGGACGCGGTCGCGCAGGACGACGGCGGGCGCGACGCCGGCGCGGGCGGGGTCGGTGGTCACGACCGCGATCCTGGCACGACGCCCCGACACCCCGCCCGACGCGCCGCCTGACGCACCGACGGCGCTCAGGCCGACACGCTGAGCGTGGCGCCGACGGTGCCCGGGTCGCCGAGCGCCGCGGCGTGCACGCCGGCGAGCTGCGCCCGCGAGACCTTGAGGCCGCGCCGGGTGTCGTCGGTCGTGACGTGGGCGGGGGCCTCGGCGGGCGCGCCGTCGGGGGAGTTGGTGAGCGAGACGGGCCGCACGAGCGTCCAGTCCAGCCCGCTGGCGCGCACCACGTCCTCCTGCCGCCCCGAGTCGGTGAACTGGCGGCCGATGACGAACCGGAACACCAGCTTCCACGTGAGGTCCAGGTGCCGCCACGAGTCGCCGAGGCCGTACGTGCTCTGCACGACGAGCCGGCGCACGCCGGTCTCCCGCATGGCCGCGACGACGGTCGCGGTGCCGCGCGAGCGGACGTCCGTCGGGGTGCTCGACCGGCGCAGCCACTGCACGGCCAGCGGGTTGTCCGAGATGCCGAGCGTGACGACCACGGCGTCCTGTCCGGCCACGGCCTTGGCGACCGACTCCGGGTCCAGCGCGTCGCCGTCGAGGGGCCGCAGGCTGCCCGGCCCTTCGACCCGCCCCTCGACCTGGCCGAACGTCGCGCTCGCCGTCCGCCCGAACGCGGTGACGCGGTGCCCGTCCGCCACGAGGCGACGGGTCAGGGCGAGGCCGCTGCCTCGCGTCGCTCCGACCACCAGCACGTCCATGACTCTTCCTTCCTCCGGCCGGGCCCGTGCGGCCCGGCGACTGGTCCCAGACTTCCGCCCGACGGGCGGACGAACCATGCCGTGATCTCCGAGGTTCTTGACCGATCGTCCGGAACAGCGCGAGGATGGCGGCATGGCCGACGCCGCGACGCTGCTGCCCGTGCCGGGCGCGGGGCTCCCGCAGGAGGACCCGTGGGCCCAGGTGCTGGGCGACCTCGAGATGACCGCCGTCTTCTGCTCCACGGGCCGCTACTCCGAGCCGTGGGGGCTCGCGCTGCCGGCCCTGCCGGGCACGACGATGTTCCACCTGCTGCTCGACGGGCGCGCCGTCGTCGACGTCGAGGGCGAGCGGCACGACCTCGCCCCCGGCGACCTGGTGCTGGTGCCGCACGGCACCGGCCACCGCATCACCGGTGCCGCCGACGACCCCGCGACGGGGCTGTGGGACGTGGACCGGACCGTGGTCGCCGACCGGTACGAGCAGCTGCGCATCGACGGCGGTGGCCGCCCCGCGACGCTCGTGTGCGGCGCGGTCGGGTTCACCGACCCCGGGGTGGGCCGCCTGCTCGCCAGCCTCCCGCCGGTCCTGCGGGCCCCCGGCACGAACGGCCCGGGCGTCGCGGCGTCCGGCGCGGATCCCGACGGGACCTGGCTCCGCGCGCTGGTCACCGCCATCGACCACGAGGTGCGGCGTCCGCGGCCGGGCACCGACGTCGTCACCGCGCGCCTGGCGGACGTGCTGCTCGTGCACGTGGTGCGCGGCTGGCTGGAGGCCGAGGAGCCGGCGTCCGGGTGGATCGCCGCGCTGCGCGACCCCGCGCTGGGCCCGGTGCTGCGGGCCGTGCACGCGGCGCCCGCCGACCCGTGGACCGTGGAGTCCCTGGCGGCCGTCGCGCGCCTGTCCCGCTCGGCCTTCGCCGAGCGGTTCACCGCCACCGTGGGCGAGCCGCCGATGGCGTACGTCGCGGGCTGCCGCCTGGACGCCGCGGCCCGGCTGCTGCGCGACGGCGACGCGTCCGTCGAGGCCGTGTCCCGCCGCGTCGGCTACGACTCCGTGCCGGGCTTCCACCGCGCCTTCGTGCGCCGCCACGGCCGGACGCCGGGCGCGTGGCGCGCGTCGGGTGGCGTGCCGACGCTCGAGGACGCCCTCGGGCGGTGACCGGCGCGCTGACGGCGGGGCCCGGTCGCGGACCGGCTGCCGTCCCGGGGGAGAATGCCCCGGTGAGCACCCCCGAGCCCGGCGCCCCGGCCGACCGCGTCACCCGCATCGCCGACCCCGCCGACCCGCGCCTGCACGACTACACCGACCTCAAGGACGTGAAGCTGCGTTCCGTGCGCGAGCCCGCCGAGGGGCTGTACATGGCCGAGTCGTCGTCGGTGATCCGCCGCGCGCTGGAGGCCGGCCACCGGCCGCGGTCGTTCCTCATGGGCGAGAAGTGGCTCGACTCCATGGCCGACGTCATCGACGCGCACCCCGACGCGCCCGTCTACGTCGGGAGCGACGAGGTCGTCCAGCGCATCACCGGGTTCCACCTGCACCGCGGGGCGCTCGCGGCCATGCACCGCCCCGTGCTGCCGAGCGTGCACGAGCTGATCGCGGGCGCCCGCGGCGGCGCCGGCGCGCGCCGCGTCGCCGTGCTGGAGGACATCGTCGACCACACGAACGTCGGGGCCATCTTCCGCGGGGCCGCGGCCCTCGGCGTGGACGCCGTCCTCGTGTCGCCGCGCTGCGCGGACCCGCTGTACCGGCGTTCGGTGCGGGTGTCGATGGGGACGGTCTTCCAGGTGCCGTGGACGCGCCTGGAGTCGTGGCCGGGCGGTCTGCACGCCCTCCAGGAGGACGGCTTCACCGTCGCCGCCCTGGCCCTCTCCGACGACTCGGTGTCCCTCGACGACCTGGTGGCCGACCTGCCCGAGCGCCTCGCGATGGTGCTGGGCACCGAGGGCGACGGCCTCTCGCGCGGCGCGGTGGACGCCGCCGACGTCGTCGTGCGGATCCCGATGGCCGGGGGAGTGGACTCGCTCAACGTCGCCGCCGCGTCCGCCGTGGCGTTCTGGGCGACGCGCTAGGCGCGCCGGGCGTCGCGGTCAGCGCGTGGCGTGCGGGAGCGCCAGGTCCACCAGGCTGACGACGAACCTGCCGGGCTCCTCGTGCATGCACAGGTGCGCCGAGTGCTCGAACCAGACGAGGTCCTTCGACGGCGCGGTGACCCGCTCGAACCACCGCTCCACGGGCGCGGTGGGCGTCGTGTAGTCGTGCCGGCCGAGGAGCTGGATGATCGGCACGTCGAACTCGACCTGGTCGCTGGCGTCGAAGCCGAGGACGTCGTCCAGGACGCGGGGGAGCGTGATCGACTGCCCCTCCCCGATGAGCTCCAGGTCGTCGGCGGAGTAGTACGGCGACAGCGCCTCGGACTCGAAGAAGTACAGCGACTCCGCGCGGTAGGCGGACAGGCCGCCGTAGTGCTGCGCCCACCGCCGGCACACGATGATCCGCTCGACGGTGAGCGGCTCCTCGCCGGGGTAGTCGCCGAGGGCACGCAGCTCGGCCAGCGCCCCGGCGTTCCCGTCGGCGGTGGCGCTGCGCACCGCGTGGGCGAAGGCCTCGGACTCGTTGTCCTGCCCGCAGATCACCTGGCCGACGCCGACGTACGCCCAGAGCAGGTCGGGCCGGCGCCGGGCGAGCAGGACGCCGAGGATCGAGCCCCAGCTGTGCCCGAGGAGACCGACCCGCTCGACGCCGAGCTCGCCCTGCAGCCAGGCGATCAGCTCGACGAGGTCGTCGACGTAGCGGTCCACGCTCATGTCGGTGTCGTCGACGACGCCGCCCACGGACCTGCCGCTGCCGCGCTGGTCGTAGTTGACGACGGTGAAGTAGTCCTCCACGCCGCGCTGCCAGATCCACGACGTGGGCAGCGACGGGACGGCGGGCCCGCCGTGGCAGACGAGGAGCACCGGGTTCGCGCGGTCCCGGCCGCGGATCGAGACGAACTGCTCGACGCCCCCGAGCTCGACCACGGCCGTGCGGTCCACGGCCTGCGGGTTGGGGATCGTGCTGAGGTCGGCGATGACTGCTCGCCCCACGTCGTCGGTCATGACCGCACCCTAGGGGGCCGCTGCGACCGGGGCCCGGGCGACGTCCGCGGCGGGCGCCGCGACCCTTGACCGGCCCGTGGAGCGGGTTTAGGTTGGGCCGCGATCATAATCGCTGCAAAGGGGCAGACCATGGTCGGGAGCACGACGCTGCGGAAGTTCTCCACGAAGGCGCTCGCCACGCTGGTCGGCGTCGCGATGCTCGCCGTGACGGGGGCGGGCGCGGCCGGCGCCGCCGGACCGCCACCCACGGACGGCGGTGCGGCACGGACCGTGGCGGGAGCGGGCACGTTCGACACCCGGCCCGCGCGCGACGTCCTGCGGCGGGTGCTCGGCCCGCGGTACGCCGGGCAGGTGGGCCTTTCCACCATCGCGGCCGACGACGGGCGCGAGACCTTCCGGGTCGCGGCGCACGGCGGCCGGCTGGTCGTCGAGGGCAGCAGCACCTCGGCCCTGCTCATGGGCGTCAACTGGTACCTCAAGGACGTCGCGCAGGCGGACGTCTCCTGGACCGGGGACCAGCTGGACCTCCCGGCGCGGCTGCCTCTGCCGCGCGAGCCGATCACGCACACCTCGCTCGTCTCGCACCGGTTCTCCGGCAACGACACCGAGGACGGCTACTCCGGCCCCTTCCGCACCTTCGAGGACTGGGAGCGGGAGATCGACGTGGCGGCCATGCACGGCGTGAACGAGATGTTCATGCCCGTGGGCGCCGACGCCGTCTACGCGGAGACGCTGCAGTCGTTCGGCTACTCGGCGCAGGAGATGCGGCAGTGGGTCCCGAGCCCCGGCTACCAGCCGTGGTGGCTGCTGCAGAACATGTCCGGGTTCACGGCGCCGGTCACCGAGCACCTGCTCGCCGAGCGCGCGGACCTCGGCCGCCGGATCGCCGACCGGATGCGTTCGCTCGGCATCACGCCGGTGCTGCCCGGCTACTTCGGCACCGTGCCGACCGACTTCGAGCAGCGCAACCCCGGCGCGAAGACGGTGCCGCAGGGCACGTGGAGCGGGTTCACGAGGCCGGACTGGCTGGCGCCCACGGACCCGACCTTCGACCGCGTCGCGCAGCGGTACTACGCCGTGCAGGAGCGGGTCCTGGGGTCGTCGACGATGTTCAAGATGGACCTGCTGCACGAGGGCGGGCGCGCCGGCGACATCCCCGTGGGCGACGCGTCGGTGGCGGTGCAGGACGCGCTCGAGGCGGCCCACCCGGGCGCGATCTGGGTCATCCTCGGCTGGCAGAGCAACCCGCGCCCGGAGACCGTCGCAGCGATCGACCGAAGCCGGATGCTCGTGGTCGACGGCCTCGCCGACCGGGCGCTGAAGCCCGACCGGGACAGCGACTGGAAGGGCACGCCCTACGCCTTCGGGTCCATCTGGAACTTCGGCGGGAACTCGACGATCGGCGCGCCGGTCCGGGCCTGGAACGAGCGGTTCTGGGCGTGGCTGGAGCGCCCCGGCAGCGCGCTCGACGGCGTGGCGATCCTGCCCGAGGCGAGCGGCAACAACCCCGTCGCGATGGAGTTCCTCGCCGAGCTGCCCTGGCACGACGGCCCGGTCGACGTCGACCGCTGGTTCGCCGACTACGCCGACGCGCGCTACGGCGGGGCCGACCCCGCCGCCCGCCGGGCGTGGCAGGTGCTCGCGGACACGGCGTACGCCATCCCGCCCACCGGGGGCCGCTCCTCGGGGCACGGCGGGCTGTTCGCGGCGACGCCCAGCCTGTCGGCGACGCGGCCGCACACGTACGCGCAGGCCGCCTTCGCCTACGACCCGGCGGCGTTCGCGCGGGCCCTGCCCGCGCTGCTCGACGTGGACCCGTCGCTGCGGGGCAGCGCGGCCTACCGGTACGACCTGGTCGACGTCGCGCGGCAGTCGGTGGCCGACCGGTCCCGCACCCTGCTGCCCCAGATCCAGGCGGCGTACCAGGCCGGGGACCTCGACGAGCTCACCCGCCTCACGCGGTCCTGGACGGAGCACATCCGCGGGCTCGACGACCTCCTGGGCACCGACGAGCACTTCCTCCTGGGCCCGTGGACCGCGCAGGCGCGCGCCGCGGCTGGCGACCCGCAGGAGGCGGCCGACCTCGAGCAGGACGCACGCCGGCTGATCACCTCCTGGGGGCCGGCGACCACCGACCTGCACGACTACGCCTACCGCGAGCGGTCCGGCCTGCTGGACGACTACTACCTGCCGCGGTGGGAGCGCCTGTTCGACGCGCTCCGCGCGCACCTGGAGACCGGCGAGGCGCTGCCCGACATCGACTACGACGCGATGGCGGAGGAGTGGATCGCGGACCGCACGGTCTACCCGACCCGGCCGTCGGGCAGCGCCTACCGGGAGGCGTCGCGGACGCTCCACCGCCTGCAGGACGACCGCTACGACGTCCCCCTGACCCTGCGGCCGACGGGCTCGGTCACGCAGGCGGGCACCGGGCCGGAGGCCGCGCAGGTGACCGCGTCGGTGACCAACACCAACTACTTCGCCGCGGCCACCGGCGTACGCGTCGAGGTCACGGCGCCCGCCGGGGTCGAGGTGGTCCCGACCGGGGAACAGCCGGACGAGATCGGCCCCGGGGAGACGGCCGAGCGGACCTGGACGATCCGCCGCACCGCCGCGCTGCCGGAGGGCACCGACGAGGTGACCGTCGACGTCACGGTCCGCTTCGACCGGGCGGACGGGTCCCAGGAGAGGACGGCGTCGGCGGTGCTCCCGGTCGCGTCGCCCGGGCGCTACCAGCTCAGCGACCTCGCGTTCTCCTCGTCGCGCAACCACGACGGGCTGCACCCGGTGAAGCGGGACACGGTCACCGACGCGACCCCGGCCGGCGACGGTGCGCCGATCCGGCTCGACGGGGTGGCGTACGCGAAGGGCCTGGGCACCAACTCCAACGCCGACGTGCGCTTCGAGCTCGGCGGCACCTGCCAGAGCCTCACGACCGTCGTCGGCATCGACGACGCCATGAACCACACCGCCGACGGCGACGTGGTGGTGCGGGTCTACGGCGACGGCAGGCTTCTGGAGCAGACCGGCGTGCTCCGCAGCGGCCCGTCGGGCCCCGGCACGGAGGCGGTCCGCCTGGACGTGGACGTCACCGGGGTGACCCAGCTGCGCCTGCAGGTGGACCAGTCGGACGCCAACCGGTACTTCGACGCGCTGTCCTTCGGGGCGCCGACGGTGGCCTGCGACGCGCCGCCGCCCACGCCGCTCAGCGAGGGCGCGCCGGCGACGGCCACGAGCGCGGAGGCGGGCCGGGGGCCGGCCAAGGCGGTCGACGCCGACCTGAGCACGGGATGGTTCTGCCTCCCGGCGGCGTGCGGCGGGACGCCCTCGTCGCTGCAGGTCGACCTGGGCGCCGCCCACGACCTGTCGGCGGTCCGGGTGACGCCGTACTACGCCGACCGCCGGTCGTACCTCTACCGCGTGGAGGGCAGCGTCGACGGCCAGTCCTGGACGCTGCTTGCCCAGAAGACGGAGCACGCCCCGCAGACGGACGTGGGCGACCGGTACGCCGTCGACGGCCGCTACCGGTACGTGCGGGTCACCGGGTTCGGGAACACCACCAATGCCTATAGCCTCCATCTGCAGGAGCTGGCGGTCTACGGGGCCGGGTAGGCGCCCGTCGCCGGGTCCTCGAGGCCGCGGGGAGGGTCGATGACGTCGGGACCGGTGCGCGTCGCGCAGAAGGCGACCCCTGCGGGGCTGCGCGAGCGCAACACCCGGCTGGTGCTGCAGAGCGTGCTGAGCGGCGCCGGCGAGGTCTCCCGGGCCGACATCGCGCGCTCGGTCGGGCTCGCCCGCGCGGTGGTGTCCGAGATCGTGCAGGACCTGGTGGCCCGGCGCCTGGTCGCCGAGGGCGCGGGCCGCCCGCAGGGCCGGGGCAAGCCCGCGACGCCGCTGCGGGTCGACACCCAGCACTCCTGCCTGCTGATGGCCGACGTGACGCCGGGCGGCGTGCGCGCCGGGGTCGGCGGGCTCGACGGGGCGATCGGGGCGACGGCGCGGGCGCCGCTGGCCGCGGGCCCCACGGCGGACGACGTGGTCGGGGCGCTCGCCCCGCTGCTCGCCGGCCTGGCCGAGCGCGACGGCCGCGAGCTGCTCGCCGTGGGCGTGGCCGTCCCGGGCATCGTCTCCCCGGACGGCCGGGTCACCGAGGCCCTGCAGCTCGGGTGGGAGGACGTGGACCTCGCCGGCCCGCTGGCCGCCGTCCTCGGGCACGAGGTCGTCCTCGTGAACGACGCGACGGCCGTCGCGCTGTCGGAGGTCTCCCACCAGGGCGCCCCGGGCGCGGGCGTCATCGTGCTGCACGTCGACACGGGCGTCGGCTCGGCCGTGCTGCTCGACGGGCGCGTCCACCTCGGCGACCGGCAGCGCGCGGGCGAGGTCGGGCACATCGACCTCGGCGTGAGCGACCGACTCTGCTCCTGCGGGCGGCGCGGCTGCCTGGAGACCGTCGCCGGCCTGCCCGCGGTGCTCGAGGGACTCCCGGTCGAGCGGCTCGACGACGTCGCGGCGCCGGGGGACGGCCCCGCGTCGGGCGAGCTGCGGGCGCTGGCCGCGCGCGTCGACCGCGCCGCGGAGGGGCTGGCGGCGCTGATCTGCGCCCAGGTCGCGATCCTCGACGTCGCGGACGTCGTCATCGACGGGCCGGTGCGCCGGGCCGGTGCGCGGCTGCTCGACACGGTCGAGGCCGCCCTCGCCCGGCGGCTGCCGCCGAGCGACGTGCGCCGCCCGCGGTACTCGGCGCTGGGGGAGCGGTCCGTCATGCACGGCGCGGGCGCCGCGGCGATGCTGCGCGAGCTGGGAGTGATGTGGGTCCAGGAGGCCGGAGCGCCGGGGTGACCTGAAGTGACCCGGTGTGAACCGGTGTGAACCGGAGCGGGTCGGGGGCGAGGGGCCGGCGCGCGCCGACCCCTCGCCCCCGTGGCTCGTCCGGGCGGCACGGTCAGGAGCTGAGGTCACCGCCCAGGGCGGTGAGGAAGGTGTCGAGCACGCCGTCGCCCAGCTTCACCGGGGCGACGCCCCAGCGGTTGTCCGGCGGGTCCACGAGCACCTTCGCCGCGGAGTCGGCGGACTCCTTCGCCCGGGCGAGGAGGGCGTCGCGGGCGGCGTCGTCGCCGTCGACGTCCGCCTGCGCGGCGTCGAGGGTGGCGACGAAGGCGTCGCCCCACAGGTCGTCGGCGTCGAGCCAGGGCCTCGCGTCGGAGAGGAAGCCGGGGTCGACGTCCGCGGACCGCAGGGTCTCGGGGATCGCGGCGACGAGCTCGGCGCGGTGCCGCAGCCCGTCGACGGCGGCCTGCCGGTCGCCGGCCTCCCAGCGGTCCCAGAACGTGGCGACGTCGGCCGCGAGCGCGGGGGCCTGCGGCTGCCACGGGTCGCCGAAGCTCGGCGCCAGGTGGTTGAGGTCGCCGAACGCGAGGAGCGCCTCGACGGCCCGCTCGTCGTCGTGGGCGAGGTAGCGCATCGCCTCGGTCCAGCTGCGGTCGCGGTCGTAGCCGCGGTCGTGCCAGGCGAAGTCGAGCATGCCGAAGACGGCGACCTTGCTGGCCGCGGCCTGGTTCATCGGGTTGGAGACGAGGCCCGCCAGGTGGTCGGAGAGGCCGGGCTCGCGCTTGTCGTAGGGCGCGAGCAGGAGCCGGCCGCTGGTCTGCCCGAAGTCGTTCACGGGGTAGTTGTCCCAGAGGAACGTGGGCCCGCCGAACACGGTGTCGGCCTCCTGGGCCTGCGCGATCGAGATCGACTGCGGCACGACGTCGTTGCCGGTCCACATGACGACGACGTCGTCGTCCATGGTGCGTAGCGCGGCCTTGTAGGGCGACTCGGTGGTGTTGTAGTACTCGGTCGGCACCATCTGGAGGGGCTGGGCGCCGTCGTGCGTCTCGATCCAGCCCTGCTGCACCCGGGTGAGGAAGTCGGCCTGCGCCTGGCCGGCGGCCCCGGGCGACGGGTCGCCGTAGGCCTCGCGGTCGGAGTCGCACGCCCAGCGCGAGTAGTCGATGTCGTCGAGGGGCACGTTGAAGGCCCGCACCCCGACGTCGTACAGGGCCTGGAACTTGGCCTCGAGGGCGGCCATGTCGGCGTCGCTGGTGTAGCAGATGCTGTTGCCGGGGGAGAGCGCGAACGTGAAGCGCACGTGGTTCGCGGTGGCCGCGTCGACGAGGTCCGTGAGCTCGGCGAGCTTGTCCGCGGGGTACGGGTCTCGCCACTGCTCGCGGTGGTACGGGTCGTCCTTGGGCGCGTAAACGTAGGTGTTCGCCTTGAGGTCGCCGTAGAACGCCATCTGGTCGAGCCGCTCGGCCGCCGTCCACGGCTCGCCGTAGAAGCCCTCGATGGTGCCGCGCAGCGGCATGGACGGGAAGTCCTGCACGGCCGCGCCCGCGACGGACGTGTCGCCTCCCCGGGTGACGAGGAGCTGCTGGAACGACTTCACGGCGTAGAACTGACCGTCCGCGTCCGCCCCGGCGAGGGCCACGGTGCCGACGCCGCCTCCCGCGCCGCGGTCGACGCGCAGGGCGTACCCCTCGGCGTGGTCGGGGACGGACACGTCGCCGAGGGCGGCGCGCACGTCGGCGCGGCCGGCGTCGCCGAGCAGGAGCTGCAGCGGCGCCCGACCGGGCCCCGCCGACCCGGCGGGGTCGATCACGCGGACCTTCGTGACCCCGTGGGCGCGCAGCGCCCGGACCAGCGCGTCGCGGGCGGGGGCGTCGGTGTGCTCGTCGACGACGACGTCGACCCTCCCGGTAAGGGGCACGTCGCGGCCGGCGCGCCACATCTGCTGGGGCGCGGGGCTGACGACCGGCAGGTCGGCGGCCGCGGAGCGCGACGAGGTCGACGGGGTCGCGAGGCTCGACGGCGCGAGCGGCGCGGCGGACGCCGCGGCGGCCGGGACGGCGACGGCCGCCGCGGCGAGGAGCGCGGCGGCGGAGAGGAGACCGGCGGCGTTGCGGGGTCTCGTGGGCATGGTCATGGTTACCTCCATTGGTCTAGACCAGGGCGGTGATAACGCTGTCATCGACGATGGCCCGTGTCAACCGCTCCGTGGGGCCCGGCGTGACCCGAGTCACAGGGAATTACGCAACAGGGGGATGACGAAATGATCTGGTGAAGGTTAGCCTCACCTACGTGAGTCAGACCCTGGCGTCCTCGGCGCCCCCCGTGCTCGCCGCCCGCCCCGCTGCCGCGCTGGCCGGGCGCGACCTGCGGCTCTCCTACGACCGCCGCACCGTCGTCGACGGCGCCGCGATCGAGCTGCGGCCGGGCGCCGTGACCGCGCTGCTGGGCCCCAACGGCTCGGGCAAGTCGACGCTGCTGCGCTCGCTCGCCCGCCTGCACCGTCCCGACGCGGGCAGCGTCACGCTCGCGGACGGCAGCGGCGCGACCGACGCCCTGGCCCTGCACCCGAAGGACTTCGCCCGCCGGGTCACGCTGCTCTCGCAGAGCCACCCCACGCCGAGCGGCGTCACCGTGCGCGACGTCGTCGCCTACGGCCGCCACCCCTACCGCGGGCGGTTCCGCTCCGCCGACGCCGACGGGCCGCGCGCCATCGCGCACGCCATGGACGTCACGGGCGTGGCCGACATGGCCGAGCGGGGCGTGGACGAGCTCTCCGGCGGGGAGCTGCAGCGCGTGTGGCTCGCGACCTGCCTCGCTCAGGACACCGGCGTGCTGCTGCTCGACGAGCCCACGACCTACCTCGACCTGCGCTACCAGGTGGAGCTGCTCGACCTGGTGCGGGACCTCGCCGCCGAGCACGGCGTGGCCGTCGGCGTCGTCCTGCACGACCTCAACCAGGCCGCCGCCGTCGCCGACCACGTCGTGGTGCTGCACCGCGGCGAGGTGCGGGCCTCCGGCCCCGCCGCCGAGGTGCTCACCAGCGAGCTCCTCACCGAGGTCTACGGCATCCGCGTCGACGTCATGACCCACCCGGGTACCGGGCGCACCCGCTGCGAGGCCGTCGGCCGGCACGACGCGCGCGCCTGACCCCACCGACCTCCCGCCGGCCCGCGCCGGCGGCCCCGCGCGCCCGCCCCGCGGCGTGCCGACACGAAGGACACCGAGACACCCATGCGCACCCCCACCCGCTCGCTGCTCGTCGGCGCCACCGCCGCGGTGGCCGCCCTCTCCCTCGCGGCCTGCGGCACCACCGAGGACCCCGCCGCGGAGGCCGCCCCCGAGACCTCGGCCGCGACCGGCCCCGTCACGTACACCGACGAGCGCGGCGAGCACACGCTGGACGCCCCCGCCACCGACGTCGTCTCGCTGGAGTGGGGGCTCACCGAGAACCTCGTCGCGCTCGGCGTGCAGCCCGCCGGCCAGGCCGACGTCAAGGGCTACAACACCTGGGACACCACCGCGCCGATCGACGAGGGCACGCCCGACGTCGGCGACCGCGGCGAGCCGAGCCTCGACGCGATCTCGGCGCTCGAGCCGGACCTGGTCGTGACCACGACCGACCTGCCGGAGAACGTCATCACGCAGATCGAGGAGGTCGCTCCCGTCCTCACGCTGCGCGGCTCCGACGGCACCGACCCGCTCGGGTACATGAAGGAGACGGTGACCACCCTCGGCGAGGTCACCGGCACGCAGGACGCCGCCGCGTCCGCGCTGAAGGACTTCGACGCCAAGGTCGCCGAGGGCAAGGCGGCCCTCGAGGCCGCGGACCTCGGCGGCGCCGAGTTCGCGATGGCCGACGGCTGGATCGCGAACGGCACCGTGTCCGTCCGGATGTACACGCCCGGGTCGTTCTTCGGCGCGCTCGGCGAGGCCGTCGGCCTCAAGGACGCCTGGACCGAGGGCGGCGACCCCGACTACGGGCTCGCGCAGACCGACGTCGAGGGCCTCACGAAGCTCGACGACGTGAAGTTCGTCTACGCCGCGAACGACTCCGAGGCTGACCCGTTCGCCGACGGCCTCAAGGACAACAAGGTCTGGGAGCAGCTGCCGTTCGTCACCGCCGGCGACGTGCACCGCATCCCGGACGGCATCTGGATGTTCGGCGGCCCGCTGTCGGGCGCCGCGTACATCGACGCGCTCGTCGACGCGCTCGCCTGACCGCCCGCCGCACGTGTCCGTGACCGTCTCCCTGCCGTCCGCCGCCCCCGCCACCGCGCCGGGGCGGCGAGCGGCGCCCGCGCGCGTCGTCGCGGCGTTCGCCCTCGCCGTCGTCGCCGTCCTCGTGCTGTCCGCCGTCCACCTCGCGCAGGGCACGGCCGACGTCGGGGCGCTCGACGTGCTGCGCGCCGCCGTCGGCGCGGACACCGACGGCACGGTCGCGGTGCTCCTGTCCTCCCGGCTGCCGCGCCTGCTGGCGGGGCTGCTCGTCGGCGTCGCCCTCGGCGTCGCCGGCGCGGTGCTCCAGTCGGTGGCGCGCAACCCGCTCGCCTCGCCCGACACGCTGGCGGTCAACGCCGGGGCGTACGTCACGGTGGTCGCGGCGGCCGCGCTCGGCCTCACTGTGCCGTTCTACCTGCAGGGCGGCCTCGCGTTCCTCGGCGGGCTGGCCGCCGCCGGGCTCGTGCTGGCCCTCGCCCGCGGCGGGGCGGACGGCCCGACGAGGCTCGTCCTGGCCGGGTCGGCCATCATGCTGGCGCTGCACTCCCTGACGATGGTGCTGCTCGTCCTCTTCGAGCAGGAGACCACCGGCCTCTTCGCCTGGGGCAGCGGCAGCATCGTCCAGTCCGGCACGCGAACCGTCAGCCTCGCCGCACCCGTCGTCGCCGTCGGCGTCGTGGGCGCGCTGCTGCTCGCCCGCCGGCTCGACCTGCTCGGCCTCGGGGACGACGCCGCCCGCGTGCTCGGCATCGACGTGCGGCGCACCCGGGTGCTCGCGGTGCTGGCGGCCGTGCTGCTCGCCGCGATCGCCGTGACCGTGGCGGGACCCATCGGCTTCGTGGGCCTGGCCGCCCCCGTCATCGCCCGCCTCGTGGGGCGCAAGGTGCCCGGCCTCGGCCGGCACGTGCTGCTCCTGCCGTTCTCGGCCCTCGTCGGCGTGATCGTGGTGCTCGGCTCCGACGTCCTGCTGCGCGCGCTCCTGCCCGGTCAGGCGTCCGTCGCGGTGCCCACGGGCGTCGTGACGACCGTCCTCGGCGCCGGCATCCTCGTGTGGATGGCGCGGCGCCTGCGCGACTCCGGGGCCGGGGCGCGGGGCGCCCGCGGCGCGCTCGGCCGGCCCCGGTCGCGGGCCCGGGTCGTCACCGTGCTCGTCGTCCTGGTCGCCGCCCTCGTGGCGGCGGTGGTCGCCGGGCTCCTGCTGGGGGACCGGCTCGTGCTGCTCGGCGACGTGTCGAACTGGCTGCAGGGCGCCGCCGGGCGGCAGGTCTCCTTCGTCCTCGACCAGCGCGTGCCGCGCGTGCTCGCCGCCGTCCTCGCGGGCGGGGCCCTGGCGCTCGCCGGCACGATCGTGCAGGCGGTGTGCCGCAACCCGCTCGCCGAGCCCAGCCTGCTCGGCGTGACGTCGGGCGCGGGCCTCGGCGCGGTCCTCATGATCCTGCTCGTGCCGGGGGTCGGGATCTGGTCGATGTCCGCCGCCGCGGGGGTCGGCGCGCTCGTCGTCTTCGCCCTCGTGTACCTGCTGTCGTCGCGCGGCGGCCTCGGGTCCGAACGGCTCGTCCTGGTCGGCATCGGCGCGCAGGCGGGCACGACGGCGCTCATCACGCTCGTCGTCCTCGTGATCTCCCCGTGGGACGTCAACCTCGCCCTGACCTGGCTGTCGGGCTCCACCTACGGGCGCAGCCTCGAGCAGCTGCTGCCCGTCGCCCTGGCGCTGGTCGTCATGGTGCCGCTCGCGGCGACCTACCGGCGCGAGCTCGACGTGCTCTCCCTCGACGAGGACATGCCCCGCGTGCTCGGCCTCGCCGTGGACCGCACGCGCCTCGTGCTGCTGGGCGCGGCGGCGCTGACCACCGCGGCCGCCGTCTGCGCGGTCGGCGTCATCGGCTTCGTCGGCCTCGTCGCGCCGCACGCCGCGCGGGCACTGGTCGGCGCGCGGCACGCCCGCGTGCTGCCCGTCGCCGTGCTGCTCGGTGCCCTGCTCGTGTCGGCCGCCGACACCCTCGGGCGCGTCGTCATCGCGCCCGGGCAGATCCCCGCCGGGCTCGGCACCGCCCTGCTGGGCGCGCCGTACTTCGTCTACCTGCTCTGGCGCTCGCGAGGCCGCGGCACCGCCTGACCCTCCGTCGCGACCGGGTCGGGCGCGGTGTCGAGCGGGGCCGTCCCGAGAGACGATGGCGGGGTGAGCGAGCACCAGGCCGCCCCGCTGGTGGTGGGCTACGACGCGTCGGGACCCGCCGACGTCGCCCTGGCGTGGGCGGCGCGCGAGGCCCGCGTGCGCGGCGCCGTGCTGCGCGTCGTCTACGTGCGCGACGCCCGCGACACCGGGACGGCGACCCACCCCCACGGCGGTGACCTGGGGGAGCGCGGCGACGCCGGGGCGTGGCCGGTGGTCGAGGAGGCCGCCGCGCGTGCCCGCGACGTCGCGCCCGGCGTGGACACCGAGACGTTCGTCGAGTACGCCTCGCCCGCCTCGGCGCTCGTCGGCATGTCCGCCGACGCCGGCGCCCTCGTGCTGGGCGCGTCGCGGCACGGCGGGCTGTACGAGGCGCTGCGGGGCACCGTGGTGCTCCAGGTGACCGCGCACGCGCACTGCCCGGTCGTCGTCGTGCCCGCCGAGGGCGTGCGCCCCGACCTGCCCCCCGACGCGCCCGTCGTCGTCGGCTACGACGGCTCGGAGCCGGCGGGCCTCGCGCTCGACGCCGCCACCGGCACCGCCTGGGAGCTCGGGCGCGCATTGCGCGTCGTCGTCGTGTGGCGCCCTGGCGTGACCGAGTGGGTCGCGTCGCGCGGGCCCACCGAGCACGAGGGGCACGACATCACCGAGGCGGACGCCGGCGCGGTGCTGGAGCAGGCGCTGGCGCGCGTGGAGGAGCGGCTGCGCGAGCGGGGTGCGGCCGAGGGCGCCCTCGAGGTCGTGGGCCTGACCCGCGAGGGGCAGGTGGCGCGGGTGCTGCACCGGGAGGCGGAGGACGCCGAGCGGCTGCTCCTGGGCACCCGGGGGCGCGGAGGCTTCGCCTCGCTGCTGCTGGGCTCCGCCACGCACACGCTGGTGCGGACGGCGGCCTGCCCCGTCGTCGTGGTCCGCGGCGTGGGGGAGGCCTCGCGGGTGTGACGCCGCTCACCCGGGCTTGCGGACCCCCGGCGAGGTGAGGTTAGGCTTACCACCGTGACCGAGACCGTCCAGGCGACCGAGCGCGCCGACCAGACCACGCCGCAGGTGGTCCCCGAGCAGCCCTACCGCATGTTCGACGTCACGGTCTCGCGCGTGACCCGCCTCTGCCCGTCGTTCATCCGCATCACGTTCACCGGCGAGGACCTGCACCTCTTCGCCGACAACGGCAAGGACCAGCGGATCAAGTTCCTGCTCCCCGCGCCATGCGGCGGCTGGGAGTACCTCGACCGGCAGAACCCCGACTGGTTCACGTCGTGGCGCGCGCTGCCCGAGGAGCGTCGTAACCCGCTGCGCACGTACACCGTCCGCGCCGTCCGCCAGGACCTGCACGAGGTGGACGTCGACATCGTGCTGCACGGCGACACCGGGCCCGCGTCCCGCTGGGCGAACGGCGCCACGCCGGGCGCCCCGCTGGTCATCATGGGCCCCAACGCCGGATACACCGACGGCCCGCACGGAGGGCTGGAGTTCAACCCGCCGCAGCGCAGCCACGCGCTGCTGCTCGCCGGCGACGAGACCGCCGTCCCCGCCATCGCGGCGATCTGCGAGTCGCTGCCCGAGGACGCCGTGGGCGAGGTCTTCCTCGAGGTGCCGCACCCCGAGGACCGCTGGACCCTGGCCGCGCCGGCCGGCGTGCGGATCTCCTGGCTGCCCCGCGAGGACCGCGAGCACGGCGACGTGCTCGTCCCCGCCGTGAAGGAGGCCGCCGACCGGCTGCTCGCCATGGGCGTGCGCCCGTCGTCCGACGCGCCCGTGGCCCCCGAGCTGCTCGAGGCCGAGGGCGACCGCCCGGCCCTGACCGCCGCCGGCGTCGACCTGGACGGCGAGCTGCCCGACGTCGACATCGACGCGGACATCCTGTGGGAGGTCCCCGTCGACGCGACCGGCCAGCCGCTCGCGCAGGACACCGTGCTCTACGCCTGGCTCGCCGGCGAGGCCGGCTCCATCAAGACGCTGCGTCGCTACCTCGTCTCCGAGAAGGGCGTGGACCGCAAGGCCGTCGCCTTCATGGGCTACTGGCGCCGCGGCCGCGCGGAGTGCTGACCGCCGCGCGCTGACCCCGCGCCGACCGCGGGGCGCTGCGCACGTGAGCGTGTCGGCGCGCGGGTCTAGCGTCCGGAGGATGACCGAGAACACGCTGGACACGAGGATCGACGAACCCGGCCCGCTCGCCGGGGAGGCGGAGATGCTCCTCTTCTCCGTCGACCGTGCCCGCGCGCAGTTCGCCTGGAAGGTGGGCGGGCTCGACGCCGAGGCGCTGCGCCGACCGCACCCGCCGTCGCAGATGACGCTGGGCGGGCTGGTCAAGCACCTGGCGTTCGTGGAGGACGACGTGACGTCGCGCGCCTTCGGGTGGCCCGAGGGCGCGCCGTGGGACCCTGCCGACTGGGAGGCGGACCCGCGCTGGGACTGGACCTCCGCGGCCCGCGACACCCCCGAGGAGCTCTACGCGACCTGGGAGGCCGCCGTCGCGCGGTCCCGGACCACGTGGGCGCAGGTGCTCGACGGCGGGCTGGACGCGCCCTCCCGGCTGACGTTCCCCGACGGGTTCACGCCCAACGTGCGGCGCATCCTCGTCGACCTCGCCGACGAGTACGCGCGGCACGTGGGGCACGCCGACCTGTTCCGGGAGGCCGTCGACGGGCTGGTCGGGGAGGATCCGCCGCAGCCCGCATGAGCGCGGGCGAGGACGATCAGCGGGCGACGCCGAGGTCCTCGACCACCTCGACGCCCGGCAGCGCGCACAGCAGCTCGCCCGGCATGAGCAGCTTGGAGCGGCGCACGCCCGAGCCCATCAGCGCCAGCGCGCCGGGCGCGGCGAACCGCGCGTCCACGAGCACGCGCCACCCGGCGGGCAGGCCGACGGGCGTGATGCCGCCGTACTCCATCCCGGACTCCGCCGTCGCGCGGTCCACCGGCAGGAACGACGCCTTGCGCGCGTCCAGCAGCTTGCGCACCCGCGTGTTCACGTCGGCGAAGGTCGTGGCCGTGACGACGCATGCCGCGATCCGCTCGACGTCGCCCCGGCGGCCGGCCACGACCACGCAGTTCGCGGACGCCTCGGGTGGCAGGCCGTGCCGCTCGTTGAGCGTGGCGGTGTCCGCGTGGTCCGGGTCGATCTCCACCACCGCGACCTGCCGGGCCACGCGGTCGTCGTCGGCCGCCCAGGACTCGAGCGCGGCGCGCACCGGGTCCGCGAGCAGGTCGGGGTGCTCGAGCGCCGGCGCCCAGGCGAGGTCGCCGAGGACGGGGAGCCCGGGGAGCCCGGACGTGGCGCCGCTCATCGCCGGTAGGTCGCCGTGAGCGTGGCGCGCGCGAGGGTGTGGAAGTAGACGTTGAACGCCACGTGCACCGGGCTGTTCGCCTCCGACAGACCGAGCGACGGGACGTCGAGGGCGTGCACGGCGAACACGTAGCGGTGCGCGTGGTCCCCGGGCGGCGGGCCCGCGCCCTCGAAGCCGAGCCGGCCGCCGTCGCTGGGCACGTGGAACGCCCCGGCGGGCAGCCCGGCCCCGCCGACCGCACCCGCGCCGCGGGCCAGGGACGTCACGTCCGCGGGCACGTCGGCGGCCGTCCAGTGCCAGTAGCCCGACGGCGTCGGGGCGTCCGGGTCGAAGCAGCTCACCACGTACGAGCGGGTGCCCGCCGGGGCGCCGGACCACTCGAGGTGCGGCGACACGTCCGCGCCGTCGACGCTGAAGTCGGGGTCGAGGGGCTCGCCCTCCGTGACGTCCGCGCTGCGCAGCGTGAACGTGACGGGGACGGGGAGCAGCGAGTACGGGTCGGGGGGAAGCGGGCGCTCGAAGTCCATGCCGCCATCGTGCCGGACGGGTGCCGCGGGCGGCCAGGGCGACACGGGGCCCGCGCCCGTCCCGCCCCGGCCGTGCTCAGCCCGGCTCGGGTACGTACAGCTCCAGCGCCTGGGCGACGAGGGCGGGGCGCTGCCCGCCCTCGATCTCGACGGTCACGGTGGACGCCAGCCGCACGCCCTGCGAGACGGCCTCCGCACCGGTGAGCTCCGTCGTCGCCCGGACGCGCGAGCCGGCCGGCACGGGCGCGAGGAACCGCACGCGGTCCAGCCCGTAGTTCATCGCCATCGCGACGCCGCCCACCTCGACGAGCGACGACGCCAGGCGGGGCAGCAGGGACAGCGTGAGGAACCCGTGCGCGATCGTCGTGCCGAACGGGCCGGCCGCCGCGCGGTCCGGGTCCACATGGATCCACTGGTGGTCCTCGGTGGCGGCGGCGAACGCGTCGATCCGCGCCTGGTCCACGGTGAACCAGGCGCCGGTGGCCCGTCGCCCGACCGCGTCCGCCAGCGCGGCGGGGGAGGCGACGCGGATCGGGGCGCCGCCGTCCCCGGCGCTCATGCCTTCGGCCCGCCCGCGACGTAGAGCACCTGCCCGGAGACGTACCCGGCCTCCTCGGAGCAGAAGAACGCCACCGCGGCGGCGATGTCCTCGGGCCGGCCGGCGCGCCCGACGGGCACGTCCTTCGCGGCGGCGGCGAGGTAGTCGTCCAGGCTCATGCCGATGCGCTCGGCCGTCGCGGCGATCATCTCCGTGGCGACGACGCCGGGCGCGACGGCGTTGGCGGTGACGCCGAACTTGCCCAGCTCGATCGCGAGGGTCTTGGTGAAGCCCTGCATGCCCGCCTTCGCGGCGGAGTAGTTCGCCTGGCCGCGGTTGCCGAGGGCGGACGTGCTGGACAGGTTGACGATGCGGCCCCAGCCGGCCGAGACCATGTGCGACTGCACGGCGCGCGACATGACGAACGCGCCGCGCAGGTGCACGCGCAGCACGGCGTCCCAGTCGTCCTCGGACATCTTGAACAGCAGGTTGTCGCGCAGGATGCCGGCGTTGTTGACCAGCACGGTGGGCGCGCCCAGCTCGTCGGTCACGCGGGCGACGGCGGCCTCGGCGGCGTCGGCGTCGGCGACGTCCGCGCCGACCCCGATCGCGCGCCCGCCGGCGGCGACGATGCCCGCGGCGGTCTCGGCGGCCTGCTCCTCGCGCAGGTCGAGGACGGCGACGGCGCACCCGTCGGCGGCGAGGCGGCGGGCGGTCGCGGCGCCGATGCCGCGGGCTCCTCCGGTGACGATCGCGGTGCGGGCGGGGTGCTCGGTGGGCTGCTCGGTCATGCGTGGTCCTTCCTCGGGTGGAGGCGCGGGGGCCGGCGCAGGGCGGGGCGAGACGTCGCGTCGGGCGTCGGCACGGGCACGACCTCCTCGTCGCCGCGGTGCTCCTCCGGCCGGGCCGGGGCCGCCGCGCGGGGTGTGGCGCGGCGAGGAGAGCGTACGACGCAGGTGCGAGGAGGGCGTGCGACGTAGGTGCGAGGAGGGCGTGCGACGGTGGCCGCGAGGAGGGGCGTAGGGCACGGACGACGACGCGTGGGGAGGGTGGCGGCGGGCGCCCGCGGCCCGGACCTGCGCGGTTGACAGGGCGGTCGCGCCCGGCGTCTACTGGCGGTGTTCGAACAGGCGTTCGAACACGACGGGTGTCGCCCGTCGTGCTGGTCTGGCCCGTCCGGGGTGCTCGCGCACGTCGGGGGCCCGGGAGGAGGTCGCGTGACGGTCGTCGCCCCTCCGCGTCCCGCGACCACTGTGCCCGTCCCGGATCGCGCGGCCGCCGCGCGGGCTGCCCTCCGAGCCGCGGAGCAGCGCACGGGGCACCGTGCGGGGCGCCACGCGCCCGGCCGGACGTCGGAGCCCGAGGGCGGCCGGCTGCTGCCGGTGCACCCCGGGCTGGCCGGCCTCCTGCCCGGGGGCGGGCTGGCCGCGGGCACGGTGCTCGCGGTGCACGGCTCGACCACGCTGCTGCTCGCCCTGCTGGGGGAGGCGTCCCGGGCCGGGGCGTGGGTCGCGTTCGTCGGCACGCCGGCGGTCGGGATGCTGGCCGCCGCTGACGCCGGGATCGCGCTCGGGCGGACCGTGCTCGTGCCCGCCCCGGGGCCGGACGCGCCCGCGGCCCTCGCCGCGCTGCTCGACGGGATGGACGTGGTGGTCGTCGGCCCCGGCGCCACGCTGCTGGACGCCGACCGGCGCCGGCTGGCCGCGCGCGCCCGGGAGCGGGGCGCGGTGCTGGTCGCGCAGGCGGCGTGGCCGGGTGCGCACGTCGCCCTCGAGGCGCGCGGCGGCACCTGGTCCGGCGTCGACCACGGGGCGGGGTGGCTGCGCCGCCGCACCCTGCGGGTGCGCCGCACCGGGCGCGGCGCCGCCGCCCGGCCGGTCGACGTCGAGGTGGACGTGCCGCTGCGGGTCGAGCGCGTGGTCGGGGGAGACCTCGTCCCGACGGGCCTCGACGCGGGCCTCGGCTCTGCCCCCGGCACCGGTCTCGGCTCCGCGCCGGGCGTGGGGCGCGGCGAGCCGGGCACCCGGCTGCGGGTGGCGTGATGGCGGCGACACCGAAGGCCGTGACACCGCGGGCCGTGACATCGGGGGCCGTGACGTCGGGGGCCGCGACGTCGGAGGCCGCGACGTCGGGCGCCGTGCCGGGCGGGACGCCGGGGGCGCAGGGCGGCGCGGCGGCGACGGGCGGGGTGCGCACGGCCGTGCTGTGGGTCCCGGACTGGCCGGTGGTGGCGGCGCTGACGGGCGCGGGCCTGGACGCGCACGTCCCGGCGGCGGTGCTCGGCGCGCGGTCGGGCGGCGGCTCGGGCGCGGGGCACACCGTGGTGGCCGTGTCCGCCGTCGCCCGCGCGCAGGGCGTGCGGCGCGGGATGCGGCGCCGGCAGGCGCAGGAGCGGTGCCCCGAGGTGGCGCTGCTGGCCGCCGACGACGCCCGCGACGCCCGGGAGTTCGAGCCCGTGGCGCTCGCCGCCGAGACGGTGGTGGCGGGGCTCGAGGTGGCGCGCCCCGGCCTGCTCCTGCTGTCCGCGGGCGGGGCCGCGCGGTACCACGGCTCCGAGCTGGCGCTCGCGCAGGCCCTGGTGGGAGCCGTCGCCGCGCGCACCGGGCACGAGAGCCAGGTGGGCGTCGCCGACGGGCTGCTCGCGGCGGTGCTCGCCGCCCGCGAGGACGCCGTCGTGCCCCCGGGCGGGTCCGCGGCGTTCCTCGCCGGACGCCCGGTGGGGGAGCTGGTGCACGCCGTCTGCGACCCGGCCGGGGTGGCCGCCGTGCGCGAGGCGGCCGGGCTGTGGTGGCGGCTGGGCCTGCGCACCCTGGGCGACCTGGCCGCCCTGCCCGCCCCGAGCGTGCAGGCCCGCTTCGGCGACCTGGGCACCTGGGCACAGCGCCTCGCCCGCGGGGAGGACCTGCGCCCGCCGGCGCGCCGCCGCGTGGAGGAGGACCTCGCCGTCGCCGAGGAGCTCGACCCGCCCGCCCTGCGCGTCGACGTCGCGACGTTCGCCGCGCGCCGCCTGGCGACCGCGCTGTACGACCTGCTCACCGCCCGCGGCCTGGCGTGCGGGCGCCTGCGCATCACCGCGCGCACGACGGCGGGCGCCGACCTGGGCGGGGACGACGTCGGCGGGGGCGGCGCGGGAGAGGACGGCGACGGCGCCGTGCTGGAGCGCGTGTGGCGCACGGACGACGCCGCGGCCGGCGGGATGAGCGCCGCGCGGATCACCGACCGGGTGCGGTGGCAGCTCGAGGGCTGGCTGACCGCGGCGTCCGCACGGCGGGGCGGCGCGGACGACCCGGTCGTCGCGCCGATCGCGCACCTGGCGCTGGCGGCGGAGGACGTCGTCCCGGCGACCACCCACCAGCCCGGCCTGTGGGGTGCGGACGCGGGCGAGGGCGAGCGCGCCCGTCGCGCGCTGGGGCGGGTGCAGGGCCTGCTCGGCGGGCACGCCGTGCTCACGATGGAGCTGCAGGGCGGCCGCGGCCCCCGCGACCGGGTGCGGCTCGTGCCCTTCGGCACGGAGGGCGGCGCGGGCCGTGACCCCGGGCTGCCCTGGCCGGGCGCTCTGCCCAGCCCCGCGCCCGCCGGCCTGCCCGACGAGCCGGTGCCTGCCCGGGTGCTCGACGCGGCGGGGCGCGACGTCGTCGTCGACGCGCGGCTCGCGATGAGCGGCGAGCCCGCGGCCGTGGTGTGCGGTCGCGACGCGGGTGTCGGAGCCGCGGACGGTCGGGGCGCGGACGGTCGGGGCGGGCGGGAGGCCGCCGTCGTGACGGGCTGGGCCGGGCCGTGGCCGCTCGCCGAGCGCTGGTGGGCGGCCGACGGAGGTGCGCGCCGCGTCTACCTGCAGGCGGTGCTCGACGACGGGCGGGCGCTGCTGCTGGCGCAGTCCGGCGGCCGGTGGCAGGTGGAGGCGTTCTATGACTGAGGCGACGACCGGCGGGTACGCGGAGCTGCACGCCCACTCGGCGTTCAGCTTCCTCGACGGCGCGTCGCACCCGGAGGAGCTGGCCGCGGAGGGCGCGCGGCTGGGGCTGGAGGCGCTGGCCCTGACCGACCACGACGGGCTGTACGGGGTGGTCCGCTTCGCGGAGGCGGCCCGGAAGGTGGGGCTGCCCACGGTCTTCGGCGCGGAGCTGCACCTGCCCGCCCCGCTGACGCCCGGGGCGTCGCCGGGCACGGCGGGGAGCCGCCCGGTGCTCGACCCGCCCACCGGCCTGCCCGACCCGCGCGCCACCCACCTGCTGGTGCTGGCCCGCGGCGACCAGGGCTACCGCAACCTGTCCCGCGCGATCGCCCTCGCGCACCTGGAGGCGGGGGTCAAGGGCAAGGCCCGCTACGACCTCGAGCGGCTCGGCGCCGAGGCGGGCGGCGAGTGGCTCGTGCTCACCGGGTGCCGCAAGGGGGCCGTCCGGCGCGCGCTCACCGCCCCCGGGCCGGGCGGCGGCCCGGACGCGGCGCGCCGCGAGCTCGACCTGCTGACCGCGACCTTCGGCCGCGACAACGTGGCGGTCGAGATCACGGCGACCGGCGACCCGCGGGACGCCGACCTGCACGCGGCGCTCGCGGCGCTGGCCCGCGACGCGGGCGTGCCGCTCGTCGCGACCACCGACGCGCACTACGCCCGCCCGCGGGACGCCGACCTGGCGGGCGCGCTCGCCGCGGTGCGGGCGCGGTCCTCGCTGGACGGGCTGGACGGCTGGCTGCCCGGCGGCCCGGTGGCGCACCTGCGCTCGGCGGACGAGATGCGGTCGCTGCACCGCCGGCACCCGCAGGCCGTCACCACGGCGGCGGCGCTCGCCGCGGAGTGCGCCTTCGACCTGCGCCTGGTGGCGCCGAACCTGCCGCCCTACCCGGTGCCCGACGGCCACGACGAGGCCAGCTGGCTGCGCGAGCTGGTGCGGCGGGGCGCCACCGACCGGTACGGGCCGCGGCCGGATGCTAGGTCGGGCGCTAGGTCGGGCGCCGGGCCGGGCGACATCGGGCCGGGCGACATCGAGCCGGGCGGCGCGGGCAACGCGAAGGCCTGGGCACAGATCGACCACGAGCTGCGCGTCATCGAGGACCTGACGTTCCCCGGCTACTTCCTGGTCGTCTACGACCTCGTCGAGTTCTGCCGGCGCGAGGGAATCCTGTGCCAGGGACGGGGGAGCGCCGCGAACTCGGCGGTCTGCTACGCCCTGGGCATCACGGCGGTCGACGCGGTGAAGCACGGCCTGCTGTTCGAGCGCTTCCTCGCGCCCGAGCGCGACGGCCCGCCGGACATCGACATCGACATCGAGTCCGGGCGCCGCGAGGAGGTCATCCAGCACGTCTACACGACGTTCGGGCGCACGCACGCGGCGCAGGTCGCGAACGTCATCTCCTACCGGCCGCGCTCGGCCGTGCGCGACGCCGCCCGCGCCCTCGGCTACGACGTCGGGCAGCAGGACGCCTGGAGCAAGTCCATCGAGCGCTGGGGGTCGCTGCGCGGGCCGGACCCGGCCAGCCCGGCCGACGACGCCGCCGCCGGGGCCGCGCGGGCCGCGGCGGGCGCTCCGGGCCGGCCCCGGCCGGCCCCGCAGCCGACGAACCGGACCGCGGCCAAGGACGCGCGCGTGGCCGCGCTGTGGGGTCCGGCGGAGACGCTCCCGGACGGGCCGGACGGGCCGGACGTGCGGGGTGGACCAGGTGGGCCAGGTGGACCGGGCGGCCGCGCCGACCGCCCGCACGCGGGGCACCTGCCGGGCCGCGGACGCCGGGACTGGTCGCCGTCGCTCGGCCACCGTCGGGTCGTGGACCCGCTCGCGACGGACGAGGGCGAGGTCCGCCGCGCGGACGACACCCACGACGTCGTGCCCGGTCACCGCCCGCCGTCGGCCGCGGAGGAGGGGCAGATCCCCGCGCCCGTGCTCGACCTCGCCGAGCGGATGCTGCGCCTGCCGCGCCACCTGGGCATCCACTCCGGCGGGATGGTCATGTGCGACCGCCCCGTGATCGAGGTCTGCCCCGTGGAGTGGGCCCGCATGGAGGGGCGCACGGTGCTGCAGTGGGACAAGGAGGACTGCGCGGACGCGGGGCTGGTGAAGTTCGACCTGCTCGGCCTCGGCATGCTCACCGCGATCCGGTACGCGTTCGACTCGATCGAGCGACAGACGGGGGAGCGGCTCACGCTGCACGGCCTGCCCGACGACGACCCGGCGGTGTACGACCTGCTGTGCGCCGCGGACACGGTCGGGGTGTTCCAGGTGGAGTCGCGCGCGCAGATGGCCACCCTGCCGCGCCTGCGGCCGGAGAAGTTCTACGACATCGTCATCGAGGTCGCGCTGATCCGGCCCGGCCCCATCCAGGGCGGGTCCGTGCATCCGTACATCGAGCGGGCGCGAGGGCGGGAGGAGGTGACCTACCTGCACCCGTTGCTGGAGAGCTCGTTGAGCAAGACCAAGGGCGTGCCGCTGTTCCAGGAGCAGCTCATGCAGATGGCGATCGACGTCGCGGGGTTCACCCCCGCCGAGTCGGACCAGCTGCGCCGGGCGATGGGCTCCAAGCGGTCGGTCGAGCGGATGGAGGCATTGCGCGGGCGCCTCATGGAGGGGATGCGGAAGAAGGGGGTGGACGACCCGGCCGTGCGCGAGGAGATCTACGACAAGCTCAAGGCGTTCGCGGACTTCGGCTTCCCCGAGTCGCACGCCTACTCGTTCGCGTACCTCGTGTACGCGAGCTCGTGGCTCAAGGTGCACCACCCGGCCGCGTTCTACGCCGGGCTGCTGGCCGCGCAGCCGATGGGCTTCTACTCGCCGCAGTCGCTGGCCGCCGACGCCCGCCGCCACGGCGTGCAGGTGCTGCGCCCGGACGTCAACGCGTCGCAGGCGCTCGCGGGCGTCGAGCGGCTGCCGGAGCAGGGCCCGCCGGACGCGGCCCCCGGCCAGCGCAGCCCGTCCGCATCGCCCGCGCCGTCCGCGCCGTCCGCGGGGGAGTTCGGGCCGCCGCCGGACCCGGCGCTCGCGGTGCGCCTCGGGCTGTCCGCCGTGCGTGGCATCGGGGACGACCTGGCGGAGCAGATGGTCGCCGAGCGTGCGGAGCACGGGCCGTTCCGCGACCTGCGTGACCTGGCTCGCCGGGTGGGCCTCAGCACCGCCCAGCTGGAGGCGCTCGCGACGGCCGGCGCCACCGAGGGGCTCGGCGCGGGGCGTCGCGAGGCGCTGTGGGCCGCGGGCGCGCTCGGCCAGGAGGGGCCGGGCACCCTGCCGGGCGTGTCGGTCGGGGTGGACGCGCCGACGCTGCCGGGCATGACGACGCTCGAGGTGGACGTCGCGGACGCCTGGGCCACCGGCATCACGCCGGGCTCGACGTCGCCCCTGGAGCACGTGCGCGAGGGGCTGGAGCGCGCGGGCGTGCTCACCGTCGCGCAGGCGTGCGCCACCGAGCCCGGCCGGCGCGCGGCCGTGGGCGGCGTGGTGACGCACCGCCAGCGCCCGGGCACGGCGGGCGGCGTGACGTTCCTGTCGCTCGAGGACGAGACCGGCCTGCTCAACGTGATCTGTACCGCCGGGCTGTGGCGGCGCTTCCGCACCGTGGCGCGCAGCGCCCCCGCGATGGTGGTCCGGGGGCGGATCGAGCGTGCCGACGGCGCGGTCAACCTGCTCGCGGAGCACCTCGCGCCGCTGCGGCTGCCGGTGGCCACCCGGTCCCGGGACTTCCGGTGACGGGCGCCCGCCGGTGGCGTCTCTCCGCCGCGCTCACCAGCCGGGCGACCAGCCCTCGGGCCGACCGGTGCCCGCCCACGTGGCGCCGTCCCGGGTCACGAGCCGGACGGAGGTGACGTCGCTCGCGTCGCCGGCGAGCACGCCGCCCGCGGTGCACGCGCCGTCGCGCACGACGCACGCCCCGAGCCTGGACTCGCGCGCGTCCGGTCCCGCGGTGACCACGACGTCGTAGGCCTCCTCCGCGCCGGGGTCGCGGACCACGACGTACGCCCACGACGGGTCGCCGTCGTAGAGGAACGCCGTGCCGACCGAGCGCGCCGTCCCGCCCGGCCCGGAGTCCGCGGACACCAGGTCGGCCGCGGTGAAGGAGCGCCCGTCCGCGAGGTCCAGCACCTGCCGGTACGACGCCGCCAGCTCGCGGTCCGGGGCGGTGGCGGTCCACACGGCGGCCCCGCCCGCGACGAGCAGGCCTGCCCCCGCGACCGCGGCGAGCACCCGGCGGCGGCCCCGGTGGTGCCTGCGGACGGTGGTCGTCGGGGCGGGAGTGCCCCGGCGACCCGACGGGCGCGACGCGTCGGAGGGTTCCGGCGTCCCCGCGGCCGGCGAGGGCTCCGCCATCCGGGCGAGCACGCGCCCCTCGAAGTCGGCCGACGGCTCGCGGTCCGGGGCCAGCAGCAGCAGCTCGTCGGCGGCGGCCGACAGCGCCGACAGCTCCTCGCGGCAGGCGTCGCAGCTCGCCAGGTGCTCCAGGACGGCGGCGCGGGTGGCGCCGTCGGCGGTGCCCGTGGCCACCGCCGTGAGGTCGTCGCGCAGGGCGTCGCACCGCGCGTCGGGCGTCCGCGAGGGGCGGTCGCTCGTCATGGCGTCACCTCCCGGAGGCTCGCGAGCTCCTCGCGCAGGTGCCGCAGGCCCAGCCGGATGCGGGTCTTGGCGGTGCCCAGCGGCACCCCGGTCCGCTCGGCCACGTCCGCGCCGCTGAGCCCGAAGACGGACGCGAGCACCACGGCCGTCGCCTGCTCGTGCGGCACGCGGGCGAGGGCGGCGTCGAGCGTGGTGCCGGTGGCGACGCGCTCGGCGAGCCGGTCGGGCGCGACGAGCGTCTCGGCCATGACCACCGGGTCCACGGGGACGTCGCGCCGCACGCGCACCACGTCGATGGCGGCGTGCCGGGCGATCGCGAGCAGCCATGTCGTCGCGCGCCCGCGCCGCGGGTCGAACCCGTCGGCGTGCCGCCACGCCCGCACGAACGTCTCCTGCGCCACCTCCTCCGCGACGGCCGGGATACCGACGACGAGCAGCGCCAGGCCGTACACCTTCGCCTGGTGGCGGCGCACGAAGACGGCGGCCGCGTCCGGGTCGTCCGCGGCCATCCCGGCGAGGAGCGCCTCGTCCGACACCACCATGACCTTCCTTACGTGCGAGGGCCCCGGACGGATCTCTCGACCACGGATCCGGGCGGATCGGGGCGCGGAGAGATCCGTCCGCCGCCGGGGCACGTATGGACGGGTGAAGGAAGGGCCGCGGCACGCGACGCTGCCACGGGGCCCGGAGGGAGAGGAACCATGTCCGGTCTGACCAGCCTGTTCGACGTGTCCACCCCGTTCGGGGTGCGCACCAGCTCCAGGGTCCGCCCGCCGCGGCGGTCGACGCCACCGGGCGGCGCGCGGGGGAACGCGGTGCGCCTGGCCGCGGGCGGCGCAGTCCTCGCCCTGCTCGCCGCGGGCTGCGGCGGTGCCGACGACGCCGGCGGGGGCGGGGCGGCGAGCGCCGGCGGCATGACGCTCCAGATCACCGCGCCGAAGGACGGCGCCACCGTCGACGTGCCGTTCACCGTGAACCTGTCCTCCAGCGAGGAGCTCGGCCCCACGGAGTCCGGCAAGCACCACGTGCACGTCTTCTTCGACGGGAACGACGCCGAGTATCAGGTGGTGGAGGGCGACAGCGTCGAGATCACCGACCTGCCCGCCGGCGAGCACGAGATCGACGCCTCGCTGCGCAACGCCGACCACTCGCCCGCGGGCGTCGAGACGTCCATCAAGGTGATGGTGGGCGAGGGCGGCACCGGCGGGACCGGGGGCGGCGATGAGCTCCCCGGGTACTGACCGGACGCGCACGACCCGTGCCCGTCGGCCGCCCGAGCCGACCGTCGTGCGCAACCCGCGGCCGGCGCGCTGGTTCCACGCGGGCGTCTACGTGACGGTGCTGGTGCTGCTCGCCACCGGGTGGTGGCTCCTGCTGGGGCACGAGGGGAGCCCCAGCGTGGTGGCCCGCGCGACCGGGGTCGCGGACGCGGACCTGCACACCGTGACCGGCTGGGTCCTCGCCGGCCTGGTGGTGCTCGCCGCGGCCCTGGGCGCGCGCGGCTGGCGCACCTTCTGGCGGGAGTCGGTGCGCTTCCGCCGGGGCGACGGCGCGTGGTTCCGCCGCTGGCCCGCGGCCGTGCTCACCGGGAAGTTCGGCCGCCACGAGGGACGGTTCGACCCGGGGCAGCGGGTCGCCAACCTCGTGCTCGTGGCGACCCTGCTGGTCCTCGTGGGCTCGGGTGTGGGCCTGGCCCTGGTCAGCGGGGGGCCGGCGTTCGTGTGGTTCGCGCGCCTGCACCGCGTCGCGACGTGGGTCGTGACGCCCGTGATCGTCGGGCACGTCGTCATCGCGGCCGGCATCCTGCCGGGCTATCGCGGGGTGTGGCGTGCGATGCACGGGCGCGGCCGGCTGCGCGTGCGCGACGCCGAGCGGGTGTGGCCGGGATGGACCGAGCGGGTGACCGCGCGCCGCTCCGACCACGCACGGGGCGCCGAGCCGGGTGACGAGCCGCGTGGCGAGCCGGATCGCGACGCTACGTGATGAGCGGTGGCGAGGCCGTGACGACCCGGGACGGCACACCGCGCGGTGTCGGTGGGCGCCGCTAGCGTGGCGGGCATGACCTCCGGGCTCCGGATCGTGCCGGCGAGCGCCGACCGGTTCGACGACGTCGCGACGATGCTCAACCCGCGCGGTCGCCCGCAGGCGTGCTGGTGCTTGCACTGGCGCCAGCCGCGCGGGATGCCCGTCGACGGTCGGCGCGAGCACCTGCGCGACCTGTCCGGCGGCACCCCGGCGCCCGGTCTCCTCGCCTACCTCCCCGATCCCGAGCGCGGGGACGGGCCGTCGGACGAAGGCAGGGGCGGGGGCGAGGGCGAGACGGTGGTCGGCTGGCTGGGCTTCGCGCCGGTGTCCGCGGCGTCGTCGCTCCAGCACACGCGGGTGCTGCCGCGCGTGGACGAGGCCGAGTGGCCGACGACGTGGGCCGTCATGTGCTTCGTCGTCCGGCCGGGGTACCGGCGCCGCGGCGTCGCCCGGGCCCTGCTCGCCGCGTCCGTGGAGTACGCCCGCGAGCACGGGGCGCGCGCCGTCCAGGGCTACCCGGTGGAGCCGGAACCGGGGCGACGCGTCCCCGTGAGCGCGGCGTTCGTGGGCACGGTGGGCCTGTTCGAGTCGGAGGGCTTCGACCGGGTCGGGGAGACGGCCGCGACGAGCGGCCGCCTGCCTCGGTGGGTGCTGCGCCGCGAGCTCGTCCCCTGAGGTCACCCCGCCCGGCCCGCGGCGTCCCCGTCCGTCCCGCGGGCCGGTCCCTGCCGTCGGGCGCGCCGGCCGCGGGCCAGCTCCGTCTCCAGGGCGTCGAGCGGCTGGGCGAACGGCTCGGCGAAGCGGGCGAGCCAGACACGCACGACGTCGAGCCCGGCGTCGTCGACGGCGTAGTGGCGGCGGGTGCCCTCCGCGCGCACGGTGACCAGGCGCGCGTCGCGCAGCACGCGCAGGTGCTGCGAGACGGCGGGCTGGGAGATGCGCGCCTCGGCTCGCACGGCCTCGACCAGCGCCCCCGCGGGCTGCTCCCCGGCGGCGAGCAGCTCCAGCAGCCGGCGCCGGACCGGGTCGCCCAGCGCCTCGAAGACCCCGCGACGGACGGCGCCCGGTTCACCGCCCGGTTCACCGCCCGGTTCACCGCCCAGCCCGGTGCCCGCCGTCCGGGGCATCAGGCCTCCGGCGCGGTGGTGTAGAACGCGACGGTGCGCTCGGCGGCGGCGCGGGCGGCCTCGGGGTCGTCTCCGTCTGCGACCGCGGCGTCGGCCCAGCCCGCGGCGGCGAGGCGCGCGAACGCGACGCCGTCGGGGGAGAGCGACCACGCCTCGGCGACCTTCGGGTCGATCGGGCTCGCCGGGTCGGCGATGTGCAGGCCGAGGCCCATGAGCCCCATGTCCCAGCCGACGCCGGTGGCGCCCGGCCCGTACTGGTCCCACAGCTCCTGCGGCACCGAGGCCTCGTGCACGAGCTCGAGCACGGTGCCGTCGACGGCGGGCGTCAGGGACACCGTCAGCCACGAGACCGACCCGCCGAACTCCCAGGTCACGGCGAAGCTCTCGGGTGCTGTGCAGCGCTCGACGGTGCCCCCGGCGTTGCCCTCGAGCTGGTACCGGCCGCCGACGGCGAGGTCCCCGCTGACGGGCAGGAACCAGCGCCGGATGCGCTCGGGGGAGGTGACGGCGTCCCAGAGGTCGTCGCGGTCCGTGGTGTAGGCGCGGCGGGCGACGGCGATCTTGGTGGGCGCGCCGTCACGCTCGCTCGTGCGGATCTCTCGCGCCACCAGTCCCGCGGTGGCGACCGGGTCGATGGTGATGGTCATGACGGCTCCTCGGTCTCGCCAGTGTATAAGTGGACACTTATAGAAAACCACGGATCGCGGCCACGGGGAAGGCCCAGGGGCGAAGGGAAGGGCTCAGTCGACCGGCGCGACGACGCACACGGCGAACGTGGACCGCCCGCGGCGCAGCAGATAGCGCACCTCGTCGGCGGCCCGCTCGGCGGCGAGCTCGTCGCGGTAGCTCCACCGCACGTCCACCCAGAGCAGCCCCCAGCCCGCCTCGTCGACGGCGCGGACCTCGGGGACGACGGCCACGGCGTCGGCGGCGGCCGCGGGCCGTTCCCGGTGGAGCTCCAGCACCTGCTCGGGCGACGTCACGACCGTGGAGGCGGACTGGCCCACGTGCAGCGCCGGCAGGTCGAACCGCTCGGTCAGGTCCTCGAGGTCTCCGGCGCCGAGCGCCAGGCCGAGGGCCGCGAAGAAGGCGGCCAGCGCCTCGTCGTCGTACGCCGCCGGTGCACCCATCCGTCCACGGTAGCCCCGTGGCATCATCAGCGCTCATGAGCCTGCGCCGAGCACGGACCCTGCCCGTCGTCGTCGCGCTGCTGGCCCTGGCCGCCTGCGGTTCGCCCTCGGCCGGCCCGGGCGGATCGGCCTCGACAGCCCCACCGGCCGACCCCGACGAGCTCGATGCGGCGGCGGCAGGCTGGGGCGCCGCGCCGCAGTACGTGCTGACCACGTCGGCCGAGCCGTTCGCGGCCGTGCCGATGGCCGCGGGCGTCTACGGTGCGGACGGGTTCTCGCTGGTCTTCAGCGACCCGGCGACCGCGGGGACGTTCCTGCTCAGCGCGACGGGCAACCCGTTGAGCGCTGACGACTGCGCGCGGGTGCCCCTCCTGTCCGTCACGGGCGACGAGGTGGGCGGCACCATCACCTGCACGGAGGACGGCGACCTCCTGGAGCGCGCGGCGGGCGAGGCGCTGGAGTACGTCGTGCTGCGCGACGACGTCACGGTGCGTCTCTCCGGAGAGGCCGCCGACCGCGCCGCGCTGCGGGAGGCGGCGCTGAACGTCCGCGTCCCGACGCACGACGAGCTCGCCGCCCTGACCGCGGGCACGCCCGGCGGGGGGAACCCGCTGCAGCGCGGCGACCTGCCGCCCGGCGACGGCGCGCCGGACAACAGCGTGGGTGCGGGCGGCTGACGCCCGCACCCACGCCCGCCACGCGTGTCCGGCGTGACCCCCGGCGGGACACCCGGCCGGTGTCACCAGGCCTGTGCGAAGACGTCCGCGAACAGCTCGTCGGGGTCGACGTCGAGGCCGCGCGAGGCGAACCAGGTGCACACGTTGCGGCAGTCGCGGTGCAGCAGGTCCGCGCCGAACGGGTTCGCCACGAGGTCGACGACCTGGGGCAGGTCGATGATCACGAGCCGTCCGCCGTCGTCGACATCGTCGCCGAGGCCGTCTCCGCCGTCGGCCCGACCGTCGACCAGGCCGTCCACGAGGATGTTGTACGGCGACAGGTCGCCGTGTGCCCACCCGAGCCGGGCGATGACGCACATCCCGTGCCGCAGCTGGTCGAACCAGTCTGCGAGCTGCCCGGGGCCGGGTCGCGTGCGCGCGAGGCGCGGCGCGGCCACCGCGGTGCCGTCCGCGGACTCCTGGCCGACGAACTCCAGGAGGATCTCCGTGCCGTCGATCTGCACGGGGTAGGGGACCGGTGCGCCCGCGTCCCACAGACGCGACAGGGCGAGGAACTCGGCGTCGGCCCACTGGGTGGCGGCCATCGCCTTGCCCCAGGAGGACTTGCGGTCCTCGATCGCGCGCTGGTCGCGGGTCCGGCGGGTGCGACGGCCGTCGGTGTACTCGCCGTCGCGGTGGAACTGCCGGTGGTCGCGGCCCCGGTAGCGCTTGGCGGCCAGCAGGCTGCGGCGGTCCGGGTCGCCGGGCACGGCGCGCTCGACGAGGAAGACGTCCGCCTCCTTGCCGGTCTTGAGCACGCCGAGCTCGGTGTCGAGCGCGGCGTCGGCGGTGACGACCCAGTCGGGGCGCGGCTCCGGGCCGCGTTGTCCCTTGGTCACGGAGGTCCAGGTGGACCAGCGCTGGTCGACGCCGGGCTCCACGGGGGCGTCGCCGTCCGCGTCGAAGGCGGCCAGGGGGACAGGGGAGGTAGAGAGGGAAAGGGAAGGGGTGTGCTGGTGCACGCGAGACTCCTGCTCAGGTCGAGGAGCTCGAGCACGGCCCCTCAGGATCGGGTGGTGTCCGCCCGCCGGAGCATCTCCGGGAGGGCGCGCAAGACGACGACGTCCATCGGTCTGCCCTCCTTCGCGTGCGGGCCCGCACCGGTCGCGTGCCCTCTGCCGGGAGCCTGCCAGGGCCGGTCCGGGCCGGTCCAGGGATTTATCGCGTTCGTCGGGGAACGGGTCCGCGGGCCCGGCGTGGCCCGCATCCGTAGGGTGCGGGGATGGGTTTCGTGCTGGTGGTCGAGGGGTCGCCGCGGGTCGGGTCGGTGCTGGTGCGCACGTCCCGGCGGCTGCGCACGACGACCACCCTCGTCCTCGGCCCGCCGGCGTCCGGCGCGCGGCCCGCGCTGCTCGTGGACGCGGCGTGGGAGCCGGACGAGCTGGTGGCGATCGCCGACGAGGTGCGGGCGCTCGGCGCCCGGCCGGTCGCGGGGTTCGCGACCCACGCCCACCACGACCACGTCCTGTGGCACCCGCGTCTCGGGTCAGGCGTCCCCCGCTGGGCGACGCCCAGGGCCGCCGCCGTGGCCGCGCGGCGCCGGGACCGCCTGCTCGCCGAGGCGCGCGCGGACGCCGCTCGCTACGGCGGGGCCGGCCACCCGCCCGAGGTGCTGGACCTCCTCGGGCGCGTCGACCCGATCCCGGCGGGGGCGTGTGGCGTCCCCGACCCGGGCGGGCTGCTGCCGCCCACCGAGGTCGTGGCACACGACGCGCACGCCCCCGGGCACGGCGCGCTGTGGCTGCCGCGCAGCGGCGCCCTGGTGGCCGGGGACCTGCTGAGCGACGTCGAGCTCCCGCTCCCGCGCGACGAGATCACCGGCGGGCGCGGGGCGGTGCGCGACGTCGAGGCGTACCTCGCCGGGCTCGACCTGCTCGTGCCGCTCATCGCACGCTGCGCCGTCCTCGTCCCCGGGCACGGCACGCCGACGCGGGACCCGGCGCCCCGGCTGGACGCCGATCGCCGCTACCTCGAGGCGGTGCTGGCCGGGCGCGCGTCCGACGACCCGCGCCTGGCGCTGCCGTGGATGGCGGAGGCGGACCGGGAGCTGCGCGCGGCCCTCGAGGCCGACCGGCGCGGCATCTGAGCCTCGTGCGGGGTCAGCCCGCCACCGCCGTGGCCCACGCGGTCGCCTGGTCCCACACCGGCTGGGTGTCGAAGCCCATCTGCGCCAGCGCCGACCAGGCGACGCCGACGATCGCGTACAGGCTGACGGGCGTCATGACGAGCCACTCGCGCCACGACCCGGCGTCGCCGAGGATCGGCAGGGACAGGTTGCCGCCGTCGCGCCACACGTCGTCGAACGGCAGCACGCGGTAGCGGCGCACCCAGTAGGGGGAGCGGAACTTCAGCGGCCACAGGAGGGGGACGCCGGCGGTGGTGACGAGGTCGCCGAGCACGTGCACGGTGCAGCCGAGGGCGACGGCCAGCGGCATCCAGTTCCACTCCTCGGGCGCGAAGACGGCGACGCAGGCGGCCAGCAGCAGCGACAGGGTCCAGTTCCACCAGCGCTTGCCGCCGGTGACCTTCCAGGCCCGCAGGGCGAACGCGATGAGCAGGACGGCCATGATGCCGGGGCCGACCAGGACCTCGCCGAACGCCTCCGTGCGGATCGAGACCATGCCCATCACCCAGGCGATCGCGGTGAAGACGGCGATGCCGAGGATCGAGTGGGTGCCGTTGCGGTGCCCGCCGGAGACGGTCGCGACGAGCTTGGAGACGCCCTCGGAGACCGGCGGCAGGGAGTGCGCGATCGTGCCGCTGTGGTGGTCGGCGTCGGGCAGCAGGGCGGCGCCCGCGCAGACCAGCGCGCCGGTCATCACCCCGACCTCGGAGACCGGGTGCCAGCCGAACGCGAACGGCGCCGTCGACGTGACCGCGACCCAGGCGGCCGCTCCCGACGCGGCGTGGTGCCCACCCATCATGACGTGCGACGCTCCCGTCCTCGCGACCGTCCGACGCCGGTCGTCCCGTTCCTCACCCTTGACCGGTTGGTCCGGGCCGGGCAGGACGCTACACGTCGCCCCCGACGCCCGCCCGCACCGCTCAGACCTGTGCGGACGTCCCGCTCGCGGGTCGGGCGAGGCCCTCCGCACCGCCGGGCGATTTGGGGGTTCACGCCGTCGTCGTGTTATGTTTTTCCCCGCACCGAGACGGCGCTGAGGCGCGGTCGAGGTCCACTCGTCCGGGTGGCGGAATGGCAGACGCGCTAGCTTGAGGTGCTAGTGCCCTTTATCGGGCGTGGGGGTTCAAGTCCCCCTCCGGACACTCGTTGAGACAGCGACGAAGAAGCCCCCGGGGTCCACAACCCGGGGGCTTTTTCGTGCCCGGACACTGTGCCCGGGGCCAGGTCCCGGGAACGGTTCACAGGGCCGGTCGTCGCGCCTCGTCGGAGCGTGCGGCGAACGCGGCGAGCGCCGCACGGGTCTTCGTCTCCTGGGGCGCGCCGAGGTCCACCCCGCGGCCTGCGAGGAACACCTTCGTCTCCGCCGCCGCCTGGAAGGCAGCGCCCGGCGCCGCCTTGGTGGACAGCTCGAGGATGCGGTCACCGTCGGGCAGGAACCACAGCTCGGCGACCATGCGGCGGGGCAGGTTGGCCGGCGCGAACCGCGCCTTGAGCAGCGTGAGCGGGCCGAGCACGCGGAGATCGCCGAGGCCGGTGCCGGGAGGTAGCCGGTCGGTCAGGAGGGCCCGCTGCTCAGGGTCGAGGGTGTCGGGCAGTCGGCCGACGTCTCCCAGCAGGGCCCGGACGTCGCGGTCGGGCACCCTCCGGGTCAGCGAGCACGAGCACGTGAAGCCGGCGGGGGAGGCGTCCACCTCGACCTTGAAGCCGTCGGCCCGGCGCACCCGCTCGGGGACCTCCGCCGGCAGCATCGGCCGCAGCTTCACGGTGACGTCGCCGTCCTTGCGCTGGGTGCGGCGTGCGCGGACGACGAGTCCCGCCGCGGAGAGGTCGAGGCCGGGCGTGTCGACGAACGCGACCTGCCGGATCGTCGCGTCCAGGGCGTCGATGCCGAGCCGGTCGAGCACGCGGCGGTGGTCGGCGCCCGGGACGGTGAGCTTGAGCTCCACGGCGTCGACGTCGGGCATCAGGGCGAGGATGTCGGCGAGCTGCGCCGTGTCGTACGACGCGGACCCGCGGGTGCGGTCGCCGGGCTCCGACGGTGCGACGGTCATGGCTCGGCTCCTCTCGCCGGGCGCCGGCGCCCGGATCTTCTGCGTACCTCCTCCATGGTCGGGTGCGGCG
This sequence comes from Isoptericola sp. NPDC060185, assembly GCF_042728595.1. Taxonomy (NCBI): domain Bacteria; kingdom Bacillati; phylum Actinomycetota; class Actinomycetes; order Micrococcales; family Promicromonosporaceae; genus Isoptericola; species Isoptericola sp. NPDC060185. The sequence continues at coordinate 55,648 of NZ_JBHWYY010000010.1, forward strand.
GGACGTCGCGCACGGCTCCCGCGTGCTCGCGAGGAAGTTCACCCGCCGTCCCGGTCCGCGGACCGTGACGGGGCCGGACGGGACGTCATCCCTCGTCACGCCGCGTGGTGCGGCACACTGGGCGGACGACCGCGAGAGGGGTGCACCGGTGGCGAAGCGCGCGAACGAGAACGTCCCGGCGTGGCTGCGGACGTCGGCCGGCTGGTCGTGGCGGCTCATCGCCCTCACGGCGGCCGTGGCGCTCGTGTTCTGGGCGACGGTGCAGGTGCAGCTCGTCTTCATCGCGGTGTTCCTCGGCCTCGTGTTCGCGTCGGTGCTCAACCCTGTGGCGGACTTCTACGCCAAGGTCATGCCGCGGGCGCTGGCCACGGCGCTCGCCATCCTCAGCGCGTTCCTCGTGCTGGGCGGTCTCATCACCTACGTGGTGGCGTCGGTGGCGGGGCAGTGGGAGAACCTCGCCGGCCAGTTCGACACCGGCGTGCAGCAGATCCTCACGTACGTGGAGAGCGGCCCGTTCGGTCTGTCCGTGACCGGGGACCAGATCAACGAGTGGATCGACCAGGGGCGGCAGTGGGTCGCCGACAACGCCGACTCGCTGGTCAGCCAGGCCGCGCAGAGCGCGGGCTCGGTCTTCGAGGGCTTCGCGATCTTCGCGCTGTCCATCTTCTGCACGGTCTTCTTCGTCGCGGCGGGCGGCAAGATGTGGAGCTGGTTCCTGGACCAGATCCCCCAGGAGCACCGCACGAGATGGCAGGCCGCGGCCGGGGCGGGCTGGTACAGCTTCTCGGGCTACGCGCGGGGCACGGTGATCATCGCGTTCACCGACGGCGTCCTGGCCTTCATCCTGCTGAGCATCCTCGGGGTGCCGCTGGCCGCCCCGCTGGCCGTCCTCGTGTTCATCGGCGCCTTCATCCCCCTCATCGGCGCGCCGCTGGCCATGATCATCGCGGCCGTCGTCGCGCTCGCGGCCAACGGGTTCGTCACCGCGCTCATCGTGACGATCGGCATCGCGCTCATCGGGCAGCTCGAGGGGCACGTGCTGCAGCCGCTCATCATGGGCAAGCAGGTGGCGCTGCACCCCCTCGTCATCGGCCTCGGCGTCACGGCGGGCACGGTCCTCGCGGGCATCCTCGGCGCGATCATCGCGGTGCCGCTCATGGCCGTCGCGTGGACGGTCTTCTCCACCCTGCGCGGCGACCGGCCGCACCCCGAGCTGGACGAGGGCCCGGCGCTCGGCGCCTCGCCGCTCGCGGTGGCACCGGTCGTGCACCCGCCCGACGGGGCGCCGGGCGACCGCGACGGCGACGGGGCGGCCGAGGAGACTCCGGACAAATAGTGTGAGGCCGCCCGGGCCGCGTGGCAGCATGCGCGGATGGAACCGTTCGTCCTCGCCTCCGACCGTGTCCGCCTCTCCGTCCCGACGGCCGCGGACGTCGACCGCATCGCCGCGATCTGCGCGGACCCCGACATCGCCCGGTGGACCACGGTGCCGTCCCCGTACACGCGGTCGGACGCCGAGGGCTTCGTCCACCAGTTCGTCGCGGACGGGTGGGCGCAGGAGAAGGACTTCACCTGGGCGGTCCGCGAGCCCGGCGACGTCGACGGGCCGGTCCTGGCCATGGTCGGGATGTCGCGGGAGGGAGCGCCGGGCGTGCAGCCGGCCGGCGAGCTGGGCTTCTGGTGCGCGCCGGACGCGCGCGGCCGCGGGCTGATGACGGCGGCGTCCCGCCTCGTCGTCGACTGGGCGGTCGACCCCGAGGGCCTCGGCCTCGGCGTCGTGCGCTGGCGTGCCAACGTCGGCAACTGGGCCTCGCGCCGCGTGGCCTGGAAGCTCGGGTTCCGGTACGAGGGACTGCTGCGCCGTTTCGGCGCGCAGCGCGGCGTGCTCCAGGACTCGTGGGTCGCGTCGTACGTGCCGGGGGACCCGCGCGAGCCGAACGAGCCGTGGCCCGCCGAGGCGCCGGCGGCCGCCTGAGCGGCCGCCCTGGGCGCCACCGGCCCGGTCTCGTAGGGCCCGGGTGCCCCCCGGGGCCCCGGCGGCGATTGCGGGCCCCGCGCCGTGCGCCCGTACACTCCGTGCCGCGGTGTGACCGCGCGCACAGGGCGTGCCGGGAGCGAGGAGGCGGGCGATGGGGCTGGAACGACGGGTCGCGGTGATCGGGGCGGGGCCGTCGGGCCTGGCCGCCGCGCGGGCGCTGGACCGCGCCGGGCTCGCCTTCGACGGGTACGAGTCGCACGCCGACGTCGGCGGCCTGTGGGACATCGACAACCCGCGCTCCACCGTCTACGAGTCGGCGCACCTGATCTCCTCGCGCACCACCACGCAGTTCGACGAGCTGCCGATGGACTCGGGCGCCGACTACCCGAGCCACCGCGAGCTGCTGCGGTACTTCCGCCGCTACGCCGACGAGTTCGGTCTGCGGCGGCACTTCCGGTTCGGCACGCGGGTCGTCGCCGTCGAGCCCGTGGGAGGGGACGCGAGCGGACGCAGCGGCTGGACCGTGCGGTCGGCCGGGGCCGACGGCGACGCCGTCGAGCGCACCTACTCGCACGTGATCGTCGCCAACGGCACGCTCGCCGAGCCGAACGTGCCCGCCCTGCCCGGGACGTTCGACGGCGAGGTGCTGCACTCGAGCGCCTACAAGAGCGCGGACGTGTTCGCGGGCAAGCGGGTCCTCGTGGTCGGCGGCGGCAACTCCGGCTGCGACATCGCCGTCGACGCCGTGCACCGCGCCGCGTCGGTCGACCTGTCGGTGCGCCGCGGCTACTGGTTCGTGCCGCGCTACCTGCTGGGCCGCCCCACCGACACCCTCAACCAGGGCCGGCCGCTGCCCGCGCGGGTCAAGCAGGCCCTGGACTCGCGGCTGCTGCGGCTGCTGAACGGCGACCCGCAGCGCTTCGGCTTCCCGGCGCCGGACCACAAGATCTACGAGTCCCACCCGGTGGTGAACTCGCTGGTGCTCCAGCACGCCGGGCAGGGCGACCTGCGCGTGCGGCCCGACCTCGCGGCCTGCGAGGGCCGCACGGTGCGCTTCGCGAACGGCAGCAGCGCCGAGTACGACCTCGTGCTGCTCGCCACGGGCTACTCGCTCGACTACCCGTTCCTGGACCCGCGGCACCTGGCGTGGGACGGGCCCGGGTCGGGCACGGCGCCGCGGCTGTTCTGCAACATCGTGCCGCCGTCGGGCAACGGGCTGTTCGTCGTCGGGATGCTCGAGGCGTCCGGCATCGGCTGGCAGGGGCGCGCCGAGCAGGCCGCGCTGGTCGCCGGGTACCTCGCCGCCGAGGCCGCGGCGGACGACGGCGACGACTCGGCCCGGGAGCGGGCGGCGCGGTTCCGCCGCCGCCTCACCGAGCCGTGGCCCGACCTGACCGGCGGGTACCGCTACCTCGGGCTGGAGCGCATGAGCTACTACGTCAACAAGGACGCCTACCGCCGCACCGTGCGCCGCCTGGCGGACGAGCTGGCCCCCGCGGCCGCGCCGGCCGGGGCCGCCTCGTGAACATCGACGACGTCGCGGTCCGGTTCGCGCCCGGGTCGATGGTCGCGCTCGACCTCGTGCTCGGCCTCATCATGCTCGGCATCGCGCTCGACACGTCGCCGTCGGACTTCCGGGCCCTGCGCAGCGCGCCGCGGGCGGCCGTGCTCGCGCTGGTCGCGCAGCTCGTGGCCCTGCCGGCCGTCACCTTCGGGCTCACCCTTCTGCTCGACGTCCAGGCGTCGGTCGCGCTCGGCATGATCCTCGTCGCCTGCTGCCCGCCCGGGAACGTGTCCCAGGTGCTCACGCACCGCGCGGGCGGCAACGTCGCGCTGTCGGTGTCGCTCACCGCCGTCGGGAACGCCATCTACATCGTCGCGATGCCGCTCAACCTCGCCCTGTGGGGGTCGCTGCACCCGACGGCGCGCACCATCCTCGCCGACGTGCGTCTGGACGCCGGGCAGATGCTGCTCGAGATCCTCCTGGTCATCGGCGTGCCCTTCGCGGCCGGGATGCTCGTGCGCACGCGCTGGCCGGCGCTCGCCGCCCGGGTGCACCGCCCGGTGCGCTGGGCGAGCCTCGTGGCGCTGGTCGGGTTCATCGTCGCGGCGCTCGCGGGCAACTTCGCGGTCTTCGTCGCGTACATCGGCGTGGTCCTGCTGGCCGTCTTCCTGCACGACGCCGCGGCCCTGTGCCTGGGCTACCTCGCCGGCAGGGCAGGCCGCCTCGGGCCGCGCGAGGTCAAGGCGGTCACGTTCGAGGTCGGCATCCGCAACGCCGGCCTCGGGCTGGGGCTCGTCTTCACGTTCTTCGGCGGCCTGGGCGGCATGGCCGTCGTCGCGGGCTGGTGGGGCATCTGGGACATCGTCGCCGGGCTGGCCCTGGCGACCGTCTGGGCACGACGGAGCAAGGCCCGCGCGGACCGCGCGGCCCGGACGGAGGTGGCGGCATGAGGCGCGTCCTGGTCACGGGCGGCGCCGGGTTCCTCGGCTCGCACGCGGTGGTGGCCCTCGCGGCGCACGACGACGTGGCGCACGTCGTCGCCGGCGACCTCCGCGAGGCGACGGTGCCCGCAGGCGCCACCTGGGAGCGGCTCGACGTCACCGACCCCGCGTCCGTGCGCCGCGTGATCGACGCGCACGGCGTCGACACGGTGGTGCACCTCGCCGCGATCGTGAACCCCGGCACGCTCGACGCGGCGACGGAGCGGGCGGTCGACGTCGACGGCACCCGGAACGTGCTCGACGCGTGCGTCGCCGCGGGCGTGCGGCGCGTGGTGATCTCGTCCTCGGGCGCCGCGTACGGGTACCACGCGGACAACCCGGTGCCGCTGCGGGAGACGGACCCGGTGCGGGGCAACGAGGAGTTCACCTACTCGCGGCACAAGCGGGAGGTCGAGGAGATGCTCGCGCGGTACCGCGTCGAGCACCCGGGCCTCGGCCAGGTGGTGCTGCGCATCGGGACGATCCTCGGGCCCGGCGTGGACAACCAGATCACGGCCCTGTGGGAGGCGCGCCGCCTGCTGCGGGTGCGCGGCTCGGAGAGCCCGTTCGTCTTCGCGTGGGTCGACGACGTCACCGGCGCGGTCGTCGCCGGCGCGACGGGCGCGACCACCGGCACGTTCAACGTGTGCGGCGACGGCGTGGTGACGGTGGCCGACATCGCCGCGCGCCTCGGGCGGCGCACCCTGGACGTCCCGGCGTGGGCCCTGGCCGCCGCGCTGCGCGTCGGGCACGCCCTGCGCCTCACGGTGCACGGGCCGGAGCGCGTCGGGTTCCTGCGCTACCGCCCGGTGCTCGACAACGCCCGGCTCAAGGCCGAGCTGTACGTGCCGCGGCTGACGTCCCGCGAGGCGTTCGAGACGTGGCTGCGCGGGCGGGAGACGGCCACGCCGTGAGCCGGCCGGACGACGCCGCGCTCAGCGCAGCGACTCCAGTCATGGCAGCGCCTCCAGCTCAGCGCAGGGCCGCCAGCCAGGGGTGCCCGGGCAGGGTGCGCGCGAGGGCGTCGGCCAGCCACGCGCGGCGGCCGGCGTCGAGCGCCGGCAGCGTCGCGTCGAAGTCGCGGCGGTCCTTGGGCCGCAGGCCGCGCGCCTTGTACAGCAGCTGGATCTCCGGCTGCAGGTAGGTCACGCCGTCCGCGGCCCACAGGGCGTCCGCCATTGGCATCGTGATCGCCGGGTCGCGCTTGTACACCCAGGTCTGCGCCGTTCCAGGGCTCAGGAGGATGTCGAACTCCCAGGGCGACGTGGCGTCCCGCCGGGTCCACAGCTGTCCGCAGCCGGCCGGCAGGACGTCGTCGGCCGCGCCGTCGGGGTCGACGTCGGGGCGCACGGGGCGCAGCGTGCCGGACGACGCGGCCCAGGTGTGCAGCGTCGGGGCGAGGTGGCGGCGCAGCGCGGGCAGGTCGCGCAGCAGCACCCCGGGGTCGATGTCCTCGTGCCCCCGCTCGACGCCGGTGAAGGCCTGCAGGGCCCAGCCGCCCGCCACCCACCAGGTCCCCGGGTAGCCGGCGAAGAGGTCGGCGACGTCGCGTGGCGTACGCGGCGCCCACGGCCCGTACCAGCGGTGGAACTCGGCATCGCTCATCGGTTCGGGAGGCATCGCGCCAGCCTAGGGGTGGCTCCCGCAACGAGGTTGCGCCCCGCGCGACGGTGTGCGAGCCTCGACGCCGTCCCCGCGGCCGCCGCCGCGCGTGAGAGGGGACGGCTCCAGGACGAGAGGCACACACCGAGCGATGACGGGCACCCGGACCGCCTGACCGCGTCGACCCCGAGGCTCCCCGCCGGCCGCACGAACGGCCCGGGGGAGCGGCGTCGACGCACCCGCCGTCCGCCGTACCCCCGCACCCGCTGGAGCCCCTGAGTGCCCCTCACCACCCACCCCTCCGTCGTCCTGCACGACGTCACCTTCTCCTGGCCCGACGGGGCCACCCCGATCGCCGGCGTCTCCGGCGCGTTCTCCCGCGGCCGCACGGGCCTCGTCGGCCTGAACGGCGCAGGCAAGTCCACGCTGCTGCGGCTCGTCGCGGGCCGCCTGCGCCCGACGTCCGGCACGATCACCGTGTCCGGCGTCGCCGACTACCTGCCGCAGCGCCTCACCCTCGACACCCGCGCCACGGTCGCCGACCTGCTCGGGGTGCGCGACGTCGTCGACGCCGTGCGGACCATCACCGACGGCACCGCGCCCGAGGACGGGCTCGCCGCGCTCTTCGACGTCGTCGGCGACGGCTGGGACGTCGAGGAGCGCGCCCTGGCCGAGCTCGCCGCCGCCGGCCTGCCCTCGGGCGACGGCGTGCTCGACCGCCCGGTGGGTACCCTGTCCGGCGGCGAGGCGATGCTGGTGGCCGTCACCGGCGTGCGGCTGCGCGGCGCGGACGTCGCCCTGCTGGACGAGCCGACGAACAACCTCGACGGAGACGCCCGCGAGCGCCTGCACGAGATCGTCCGCACCTGGCGCGGCACCCTCGTGGTCGTGTCCCACGACCGCGAGCTCCTGGAGCTCGTGGACGAGACGGCCGAGCTGCGCACCGGCGCGCTGACGACCTTCGGCGGCACGTACTCGCAGTACGAGGAGCACCTCGCCGCCCAGCAGGAGGCGGCGCGCGCCGCCCTGCGCGACGCCGAGCAGACCCTGCGCCGCGAGAAGCGGGAGCGGATCAAGGCCGAGGAGCGCATCGCGCACTCCGAGCGCCGCGGCCGCACCGACGTCGTCGAGCGGCGCTACGTGAAGGCGGCGATCAACGACCGGCGCAACTCCGCCGAGAAGTCGCAGGGCGCCCGGCGCGGCCAGGCCGCCGACAAGGAGGCCGCGGCGCGCGCGGCGGTCGAGGCGGCCGAGCTCTCGGTGCGCGACGACGACCGCATCGTCGTCGACCTGCCCGATCCGGGCGTGCCCGCCGGCCGCCGGCTGGCGGTGCTGCGTGGCACGGACGGGCGCGAGGTCGTCCTCGCCGGCCCCGAGCGCGTGGCCCTGACGGGCCCCAACGGCGTCGGCAAGACGACGCTGCTGGAGCGCCTGGTCGGCGTCCGGAGCCCCGTCGACGGCGTCGGCACCGGCGCCGGGGCCGAGGCGCTCTCCGACCGGGTCGGCTACCTGCCGCAGCGCCTCGACGTCCTCGACGACGACCAGACGGTGCTCGACGCCGTGCGCGCCGGCGCACCGCACGTGGCCCCGGGGGAGCTGCGCAACCGGCTCGCGCGCTTCCTGGTCCGCGGCGACCAGACCGGCCGCCCGGTGGCGACCCTGTCCGGCGGCGAGCGGTTCCGGGTCGCCCTCGCGCGGCTCCTGCTGTCCGACCCCCCGGCCCAGCTGCTGGTCCTGGACGAGCCCACCAACAACCTCGACATCACCAGCACCGACCAGCTGGTCCAGGCGCTGTCGGCGTACCGGGGCGCGCTGGTCGTCGTGAGCCACGACCGGGCGTTCCTCGGCCGACTCGGGCTGGACACCGAGCTGGTGCTGGACGCCGACGGGACGCTGCGCGAGGAGCGCGGGCCGGGCCACGACGCGGGCTGACGGCGCGTCCTCCCGGGGTCGGCGGTGCGGTTGGATGGGGCGATGAGCCTCGACCCTGCGAACCCGTTCGCCGCACCGTCCCCCCTGCCGTACGAGCTGCCCGACTTCGCCGCGATCCGGGAGGAGCACCTCGAGCCCGCGATCCTGGCGGGCATGGCCAAGCAGCTCGCCGAGGTCGACGCGATCGTGAACGACCCGGCGCCGGCGACCGTGGCGAACACCCTGGAGGCGCTCGAGCGCTCGGGCCGGACCCTGCACCGCGCGCTGACCGTCTTCTACAACCAGGTGAGCGCGGACGCGACGCCGGGGCTCGAGGACCTGAACGAGCGGCTGTCGCCGGCGCTCGCGGCCCACCGCGACGCGATCGGCATGGACGTGCGGCTGCACGCGCGCGTGCAGGAGCTCGCCGACGCGGCCGAGGCGGGCGACGCCCGGCTCGAGGCGGACTCCGCCTGGCTGCTGCGCACGCTGCTGAAGGACTTCCGGCGCTCGGGCATCGACCTCGGAGCCGCCGAGCAGGACGAGCTGCGCCGCCTCAACGGGCGGCTCACCGAGCTCGAGGCGGTCTTCGGGCGCAAGCTGCTCGCGGGGGAGAAGGCCTCGGCGGTGCTCATCACCGACGTCGCGGACCTCGAGGGGCTGCCCGCCGACGCGATCGACGCCGCGGCGGCGTCCGCGGCGTCGCGGGGGCACGAGGGCGCCTGGCTCCTCGACCTCCAGCTGCCGACCCGGCAGGACGTCGTGGCGTCCCTCGCGCGACGGGACGTGCGGGAGCGGGTGCAGCGGGCCAGCGAGGACCGCGGCGCCCGCGGCGACGAGCACGACACGCGGGAGACGCTGCTCGAGATCGCCCGGCTGCGCGCCGAGCGCGCGCGGCTGCTCGGCTACGCGCACCACGCGGCCTACGTCGCGGAGGACGCCACCGCCCGCACCACCGAGGCGATCGGCGCGATGCTGGGGCGGCTCGCGCCGCCGGCCGTCGCGAACGCGCGCGCGGAGGAGGCGGAGCTGACCGCCCTGCTGCACCGGACCGACCCCGACGCCGCGCTGCGCGCCTCGGACTGGGCGCGACTGGCCGAGGGGGTGCGTCAGGAGCGGTACGCGCTCGACGACGCGATGCTGCGGCCCTACCTGGAGCTGGAGCGCGTCGTGCACGACGGCGTCTTCCGCGCTGCGGAGCTCTTGTTCGGCCTGACCTTCGTCGAGCGGAAGGACCTGGTCGGCTACCACCCGGACGTGCGCGTCTTCGAGGTCTTCGACTCGGGCGAGCACGGGGAACCCGGCGAGCCCGGCGCGGGGCTCGGCCTGTTCCTCGCCGACTGGTACACGCGCCCCTCGAAGCGCGGCGGTGCCTGGATGAACAACCTCGTCGACCAGAACCACCTGATCGGGCAGCGCCCCGTGGTGGTCAACAACCTCAACATCGTCAAGCCGCCGGCTGGCGAGCCGACGCTCCTGCTCTGGGACCAGGTGATCACCCTGTTCCACGAGTTCGGTCACGCGTTGCACGGGCTTCTGTCCGACGTGCGCTACCCGTCGCAGTCGGGAACCGAGGTGCCGCGGGACTTCGTGGAGTACCCGTCGCAGGTCAACGAGATGTGGGCGTGGGAGCCCGAGGTGCTGCGTTCCTACGCCGTCCACCACGCCACCGGCGAGCCGCTGCCGGCCGCCTGGGTCGAGACCATGCTCGCGTCGCGGCAGTGGGGAGAGGGCTTCGCCACGACCGAGTACCTCGCCGCCGCGCTCCTCGACCAGGCGTGGCACCTGCTGGCCCCGGAGGACGTCCCGACCTCCGTCGACGAGGTGGCGGGCTTCGAGGCGAAGGCGCTCGCGGACGCGGGCGTCGCCCTGGCCGCCGTCCCGCCGCGGTACCGCACCACCTACTTCAACCACGTGTTCGGGGGCGGGTACGCGGCCGGCTACTACTCGTACATCTGGTCGGAGGTGCTCGACGCCGACACCGTCGAGTGGTACCGCGAGAACGGCGGGCTGACCCGGGAGAACGGCGAGGCCTTCCGTCGCCGGCTCCTCGCGCGCGGCGGGTCCCAGGACCCGCTGACGTCGTTCCGTGAGCTGCGCGGCCGCGACCCGCGGACCGAGCCGCTGCTGGCGCGCCGGGGCCTGGACGGCTGACCCCGCGCGCCGGCCTTCCGGTGCTGCCCCTCCACTGCTGCCCGTCCCCGCCCGCGCCTCCCTGCCGGGGCGCGGGGCTGGGTACGGTGTGCCCGTGACCACCGACGCCCTGAGCCTCCAGCCCGTGCCCGCCGCCGAGGACGAGGTGGTGGGGATCTGCCAGGACCTGCTGCGCATCGACACCTCCAACTACGGCAACGGCGAGGGCCCGGGGGAGCGGCGTGCCGCCGAGCACGTCGCGGCACTGCTCACCGAGGTGGGCCTCGACGTCGACGTGTTCGAGGCCGCCCCGGGCCGCACGTCGGTCGTGACGCGGCTCGAGGGCGCCGACCCCGCGCGGCCGGCGCTGGTGCTGCACGGGCACACCGACGTCGTGCCCGCGGCGGCCGAGGACTGGACGGTCGACCCGTTCGGCGGCGAGGAGATCGACGGCCTGCTGTGGGGCCGCGGCGCCGTGGACATGAAGGACATGGACGCGATGATCCTGTCGGTCGTCCGCCAGATGGTCCGCGAGGGCCGCCGTCCGGCGCGTGACGTCGTCGTCGCCTTCTTCGCCGACGAGGAGGCGGGCGGCGTGCAGGGCGCGCAGTGGGCGGTACGGCACCGGCCCGAGCTGTTCGAGGGCGCCACCGAGGCGATCAGCGAGGTGGGCGGCTTCTCGGTGGAGGTCGGCGGGCGGCGGGCGTACCTGCTGCAGACGGCGGAGAAGGGGCTCGCGTGGCTGCGGCTCGTCGCCGACGGGCGCGCGGGCCACGGCTCCCAGGTGAACACCGAGAACGCGGTCACCGAGCTCGCGGCGGCCGTCGCGCGGATCGGGCAGCACCGCTGGCCGTACACGCTGACCCCCACGGTGGAGCGCCTGCTGCGCGGCGTCGCCGACCTCACGGGCCTGCGGTACGACGGCGAGGACCCGGCCGCGATCGACGCGCTGGTGGCTGCGCTGGGCCCGGCGGCCCGGTTCGTCGGCGCCACCGTGCGCCACACGTCCAACCCGACCCAGCTCGAGTCCGGCTACAAGGCGAACGTCATCCCGGGGCGGGCCGAGGCGACGGTGGACGTCCGCCTGCTGCCCGGTCACGAGGAGGAGGGCATGGCGACGCTGCGCGAGCTGGCCGGCCCCGGCGTCCGGGTGGAGCCGATCCACACCGACACCGCCCTCGAGGTGCCGTTCGCCGGCGACCTCGTGGAAGCGATGGTCGCGTCCCTGCTCGCCGAGGACCCGGGCGCCGCCGTGCTGCCCTACACACTCTCGGGCGGCACGGACAACAAGTCCCTCTCGCGCCTCGGCATCACCGGCTACGGGTTCGCGCCGCTGCGCCTGCCCGCCGACCTCGACTTCTCCGGCATGTTCCACGGGGTCGACGAGCGGGTGCCCACCGAGTCGCTGCGCTTCGGCACCCGCGTCCTGGACCGCCTGCTGCGGGACTGCTGAGCCGCCGTCGCGTCGAGGTCAGCCACCGAGCCGCGCCAGCAGCTGCCGCGTGCGCGCCACGTACCCGCCGCCGAAGAGCACGGCGTGCACGGCGAGCGGGTAGAGCTGGTGCAGGGCCACGCGGTCCTGCCAGCCGGGCGCGAGGGGGCTCGCCGCGTCGTACCCGGCGACGACCTCGCCCAGGTGCGGTGCCCCGAAGAGGGCGAGCATCGCCAGGTCGGCCTCGCGGTGCCCGCCGTGCGCCGCGGGGTCGACGAGCACGGCCTCGGCGGCGCCCGCCGGGCCGGGCGCCCACAGCACGTTCCCCGACCACAGGTCGCCGTGCAGCCGCGCCGGCTCCTCGCGCGCCGCCGGGCCGGCGAGGACGCCGAGGCGCCCGCACACCCGCTCGACGGCGGCGGCGTCGTCGGCGTCGAGCACGCCGCGCTCGCGGCCCTGCGCCACGACCGGCCGCAGGCGGGCGTGGGCGTAGAACGCCGGCCAGTCGCCCCACGCGCCGGCCGCCAGCGGGAGCGGGTCGTCGAGGGGCCCGAACCATCCCGTGTCGGCCCCCGGCGGCAGCACCCCGAACCCGTCCGCGCCGGCGCGGTGCAGCACCGCGAGGCGGCGCCCGAGGTCGCGCGCCGCGTCGGGGGTCGGGTCGGCGGCCCGGACCCGCTCCAGGTCGAGGTGCTCCGGGCCGACGCCGAGCACGCGCGCGACGCGCGGTCCGCCGGGTACGGCGAGCCAGCGCAGCCCGGCCGCCTCGGTGGCGAAGAACCCGGGCGGCGCGCCCGGGCGCGACTTGCGGAACGTGGCGACCATGCGGGCTCCCTCGGCGGGTGCGCGGCCTGCTGGGGTGGCCGGGTGGGGTGGCCGGGTCAGTACGTCGGCGTCACCTTGATGATCTTGCGGCGCAGCCACACGCGCCGCTCGCCGCCGATGTAGAGGCGGGTGCGCGCCAGCTCCCACCGGCCGTACTCGGCCTCGTCGGTGAGCATCTTGCGCGCGTCCGGGACGCTGGTGTCCCGGTCGATCGTCAGCACGCGGAACTCGTACTGTCCGTGCTTGCGCCAGGCGGACGTCGCGTCGCGGCGTCCGCCTGCCTGCGTGGTCGACGAGGTCGAAGCCATCCGTCGTCCTCCCGAAGTGCTCGCGGGTGGTTTTCGTCTGCCCATTGTGCCCCTCGGGGCGCTACCGTCAGAGCATGACCGCAGACCCGCGTGCCGCGCTGGACCGCTTCGTCGCCGCGCTGGAGGCGCACTACCACGCGGTGTCGACCCGCAGGGGTGACGACGACCCGGCGGTCGACGACGCCTACGAGGTGCTGGCCGACGCGTTCGAGGTCTACGAGGACGCGCTCGCGCAGGTGTACTCGGAGGTGACGCCGTTCTTCCTCGACGAGGGTGACGACGAGGACGGCGACGACGAGGACGATGACGACGACGAGGACGACCTGGACGCCGACCTCGACGCCGACCTCGAGGGGCCGGGGCTGACCGTGTCGACCGCCGGCGGTTCCGCCGGGACGGAGCCTCCCGGGCAGGCCTACCAGCGTTCGGGGTAGCCGATCTCGGGTGCGGAGACGTCGTCGAGAGCGGCGTGCACCTCGCCCGGCAGGTCGAGGTCGAGGGCCGACAGGGACGCCCGGAGCTGGGCGGGCGTGCGCGCCCCGACGATCGCGCTCGCGACGGTGTCGCGGGCGAGCAGCCACGCCAGGGCCACCTCGAGGGGCGCCCGGCCCAGGCCGTCGGCGGCGGTGGCCACGGCCTCTACGACGGACGACGCGGCCGCCTCGAGGTACGGGTCGACGAACGCCGCCAGGTGCGCGGACGCCGCGCGGGAGTCCGCCGGGATGGCGCGCCGGTACTTGCCGGTGAGCACGCCGCGCCCCAGCGGCGACCAGGCCAGCAGCCCCAGTCCGAGGGCGTCGGCGGCCGGCGCCACGTCCCGCTCCGCCCCGCGCTGCAGCAGCGAGTACTCGAGCTCCAGGGCGCTCAGGCCGGTGCCGTCCGCCTCCAGGAGGGTCGCGGCGCGGGCGGCCGCCCACCCGGGGTGGTTCGCGAGGCCGACGTAGCGGGCCCGCCCTGAGGACACCGCCAGCCGCAGCGCGGACACCGTCTCGGCGAGCGGGGTCGCCGGGTCGGGGCAGGCGACGAGGAACAGGTCGACGTGGTCGGTGCCGAGCCGCTCCAGGGACGCGTCCAGGTCCGCGAGGAGGCCCGCGCGGGAGGCGTCGACCCGGGCGCCCGACCGGCCGGCACGCACGCCGCCTTTGGTGCACAGCACCAGCTCGTCGCGCGCGACCTTGCCGTCGAGCAGCGAGCCGATGAGGCGCTCCGCGTCGCCGTCGCCGTACGTCGCGGCCGTGTCGACGAGGCTTCCCCCGGCGTCGACGAAGTCGCGGAGCTGTTCCGCCGCGTCCAGGTCGTCGGTGTCCCGGCCCCAGGTCATCGTCCCCAGGCCGAGCTCGGACACGCGCAGACCCGTACGGCCCACCTGACGACGCTCCATGGCGGGTCACGCTACCGGGAAACCCCGCTGGTCCGGGTAGTGTGACCGCCCGTGAATGCCTGGGAAGCGATCCTGCTCGGCCTGGTCCAGGGCCTGACCGAGTTCCTGCCGATCTCCTCGAGCGCGCACCTGCGCATCGTCGGCGAGCTGCTCGGCGGCGACGACCCGGGCGCGGCGTTCACCGCCATCACCCAGATCGGCACCGAGGCCGCGGTGCTGCTCTACTACCGCCGCACCATCCGGGACATCTGCGTGGCCTGGTGGACGTCCCTCGTGGGGCGGCACGGCAGCGACTGGCGCTCCCGGATGGGGGCCCACGACGACCAGGCGCGGATGGCCTGGTACATCGCGCTGGGCTCGATCCCGATCGGCGTGCTCGGCCTGCTCTTCCAGGACGTGATCGAGACCTCCCTGCGCAACCTCTGGATCACGGTCACGACGCTGGTCGTCTTCGGCGTGCTGCTCGGCTGGGCCGACAAGATCGGCCGCCGCACGCGCCGGCTCGACGAGCTGACCCCGAAGCGGGCGATCGGCTTCGGCTTCGCCCAGGCGCTCGCCCTCATCCCGGGCGTGTCGCGCTCGGGCGGCACGATCACCGCCGGGCTGCTGATGGGCTTCACCCGCAAGGCCGCCGCGGACTACTCGTTCCTGCTGGCCGTGCCCGCGGTGCTGCTGTCCGGCTTCTACCAGCTCGGCAAGTCGGTCGGGGAGACCCCCGCCCCTGGTGCGCCGGGGGCGGGCGCGACGCTCATCGCCACGCTGGTCGCGTTCGTCGTCGGGTACATCGTCATCATCGGCTTCCTCAAGCTCATCACCACGCACTCGTTCATGCCGTTCGTCTGGTACCGCATCGGGCTGGCCGCCGTGGTGGTCGTGCTGCTGCTGACCGGGGTGCTCACGCCCATGGGCAGCGGCGCGGTCATCTGACGGGTGCCCCGACGCACCGCGTGACCTGACCGGGTGCGACGCCCGGGTAGCCTGGGCGCGTGCGTTCCTGGCCCGCCCCCCAGATCCCTGAGCTCCCCGACCCGGCCGACGGCCGCCGCACCCCCGTCCGGGTGCACGACAGCACCACGGGCAGGCTCGTGGACCCGGCGCCGGGCGACACCGCCCGCTACTACGTGTGCGGCATCACGCCCTACGACGCGACGCACCTCGGGCACGCGAACACCTACCTGGCGTTCGACCTGCTGCACCGTGCGTGGCTCGACGCCGGGAAGTCGGTGACCTTTGTCTCGAACGTCACGGACGTCGACGACCCGCTGCTGGAGCGCGCCACCGCCACCGGCGTGTACTGGCGGGACCTGGCCGCCGACCAGGTGGCGCTCTTCCGCGAGGACATGACGGCGCTCGGCATGGTGCCGCCCGCGACGTGGACCGGCGCGGTCGAGTCGGTGCCCGCGGTGGTCGAGGCGGTGGAGCGGCTGCTGGCCGACGGCGCGGCCTACCGCGTGCCGAACGAGCCGGGAGCCGGTGGCGACGACCCGGGCCTCGGCGACGTGTACGCGGACCTGTCCGCCGACCCGGACTTCGGCGCGGTCGCCCGCCTCGACCCGGACGCGATGACGGCCCTGTTCTCCGAGCGCGGCGGCGACCCGCGTCGCGAGGGCAAGAAGGACCCGCTCGACCCGCTGCTGTGGCGGCGCGAGCGCCCGGGCGAGCCCGCCTGGGACGGCGCGTCCCTGGGCACCGGGCGGCCCGGCTGGCACATCGAGTGCGCGGTCATCGCCCGCGACGGCCTCGGCCTGCCGTTCGACCTGCAGGGCGGGGGAGCGGACCTGCTCTTCCCGCACCACGAGATGTCGACGTCCCACGACCGCCTGCTGGGCGCCGGCGGGGCCCGCGTGCACGTGCACGCCGGCCTCGTCGCGTACGAGGGCGAGAAGATGAGCAAGTCGCGCGGCAACCTCGTGTTCGTCTCCGCGCTGCGCCGTGCCGGCGTCGACCCGATGGCGATCCGGCTGGCCCTGCTCGGCCACCACTACCGGACCGAGTGGGAGTGGACGGACGCGGACCTCGCCGCCGGCGTCGCCCGCCTCGAGCGCTGGCGCGCGGCGGTGTCCGGCAACGGGGCCCCCGACGCGACGGCGACCCTCGCCGCGCTGCGGGCCGCGCTCGCCGAGGACCTCGACGGGCCGGCGGCGCTCGCCGCCGTCGACGCGTGGGCCGACCTCGCGCTCGCCCCCGGGCGGGACACGTCCGCCGACCTCGAGGGCGCGCCGGGCGTGCTGGCCCGCGCGGTCAACGCGCTGCTCGGCGTCCGACTCTGAGGCGGCCCGGACGAGGTAGCGAGCTCGGGCCCACGGGAAGGCGTCAGCCCTTGTCGCCGCCGCGGTCGCCCCGGTCGCCCTTGTCGCCGCCGACGTCGCGGCGGCGCAGGTAGCGCTCGAACTCGCGGGCGATGGCCTCGCCGGTCGCCTCCGGCAGGTCGGCGGTGTCCTTCGCCTCCTCGAGCTGCTGCACGTACTCGGCGATCTCGGCGTCGTCCGACGCGAGCTCGTCGACGCCGTGCTGCCACGCCTCGGCGTCCTCGGGCAGGTCGCCCAGGGGGACGGTCGCGGCGATGAGCTCCTCCACCCGCGTGAGGATGGCCAGCGTGGCCTTGGGCGACGGCGGGTTCGCGACGTAGTGCGGCACGGCGGCCCACAGGGACACGGCCTGGAAGCCGCGCCGGTCGGCCTCGTGCTGCAGGACGCCCACGATGCCCGTCGGGCCCTCGTACGTGCTCGGCTCGACGTCGAGCACCGCCTGCAGGCCGTCGCTCTCCGTGGTCGCCGTCATCGGGATGGGGCGCGTGTGCGGGACGTCGGCCAGCAGGGCGCCCAGCGTCACGACCGTGCGCACGCCCAGCTCCGCGGCGAGGTCCAGCAGCTCCGCGCAGTACGACCGCCACCGGAACGAGGGCTCGATGCCGTGCACCAGCACCACGGTGCGGTCGGGCAGCTCAGCGACCGAGACGGTGGTGGTGGGCCAGGTGATGGTCCGCTCGCCGTCCGGCCCGGTCTCCATGACCGGCCGGTTCACCTGGAAGTCGTGGTAGTCCTCCGGGTCGAGCTCGCGCACCTGGCGCGCGTCCCAGACCTCGGCCAGGTGCCCGAGCGCCGCCGTGGCGGCGTTCCCGGCGTCGTTCCACCCCTCGAACGCGGCGATCATCACGGTCTGCCGTGCGGCGTGGCGCCCGGTGGGCTCCGGCTCGGTCGTCATTCGTCCAGCGTATACAGCACGCCCACGGCGCGGGGCCGCGTCGGCGGCCGGGTCGCGTGGCCGGTCTCACCGGGCACGCGCGCCCGGCCCGCCGCCCGCGGTCCGTACGATGGACGGGTGCCCGAGACCCTCGCCCCCGCCCCCCAGACCCCCGAGCTGACTCTCCCCGCGGCCGTCCTGTGGGACATGGACGGGACCCTGGTGGATACCGAGCCGTACTGGATCGAGGCCGAGCACGAGCTCGTGGCCGAGCACGGCGGCACCTGGAGCCACGAGCAGGCGATGCAGATGGTCGGGAACGCGTTGACGGTCTCCGCGCAGATCCTGCGCGACCAGGGCGGCGTCGACCTTCCCGTCGATGCCATCGTCCGCCGGCTCCTGGGGCGGGTCGTCGAGCAGGTGCGCGTGCGGGTGCCGTGGCAGCCGGGCGCCCTCGAGCTGCTCTCGGGCCTCGCCGAGGCCGGCGTGCCCTGCGCGCTCGTGACGATGAGCTACGCGGAGCTGGCCGAGGAGGTCGTCTCCCGCGGGCCCGCGGGCGCGTTCGTCACCCTCGTCACGGGCGACCAGGTGGAGCGCGGCAAGCCGGACCCCGAGCCCTACCTGGTCGCCGCCGAGCGGCTGGGCGTCGACCCGGCCGCGTGCGTCGCCATCGAGGACTCGCCGACGGGGATCGCCTCGGCGCGCGCAGCCGGCGTCGCGACCCTCGGCGTCGAGGCCGTGGTGCCCGTGCCGCACCTGGACGGGCTCAGCCGGGCGTCGTCCCTGGAGGCCGTCGACGTCGCGACCCTCGCGCGCATCGGCGCCGGCGAGGTCGTCGACCTCAGCCGCTGACGGGCTCGACCTCGGGCTCGACCCCGAGGCGGGCGCGCAGCGCGCCCGCCGGAATGACCGGCGGGGTGCCGCCGAACTCGGGGCACACCTCCTGGTGCGCGCACCAGCCGCACAGCCGGCTGCGGCGGGGCCGCCAGTCGCCCGTGCGCGCGGCGTCCTGGATCGCCGACCACAGGGCGCGCACCTTGGTCTCCGTGGCCTCGAGGTCCGGCTCGTCGGGCTGCGCGCGCAGCACCTGCCCGTCGCCGAGGTAGAGCAGCTGCAGCATGCGCGGCAGCACGCCGCGCTCGCGCCAGAGCACCAGCCCGTAGAACCGCATCTGGAACAGCGCGGAGGCCTCGAAGCCGGGCCCGGGCGCGCGGCCCGTCTTGTAGTCGACCACCCGCAGCGCCCCGCCGGGGGCGACGTCGAGGCGGTCCACGATCCCGCGCAGCAGCGGCCCGTCGTCGAGCGCGGTCTCGACGCGCAGCTCGCGCGCCTCGGGCTCCAGCCGGTTCGGGTCCTCGAGGGTGAAGTAGGTGCCCACCAGCCGGCGGGCCCGGGCGATCCACTGCTCGGGCGTGGTCCCGGCGGCGTCCCCGTCGGCGTCGAACAGGGTGGCGTACCGCGGCTCCGCCTCGACGAGCCGCTCCCACTCCGCGGGCAGCAGCGCCTCGGCCGCCTCGGGCGTGCGCTCGCCGAGCGGCGCGTCGTACAGGCGCTCGAGCACCGCGTGCACGAGCGTTCCGCGGGCGGCCGCCGACGACGGCGGCTCGGGCAGCCGGTCGACCACGCGCAGCCGGAACAGCAGCGGGCAGCGCATGAAGTCGCCCGCGCGCGACGGCGACAGCGACGGTGTCGGGGTCGACGTCGGCGACGGTGCCTCGGCCGCCGTCGACGCGTCGGGCACGTCGGGAGCGGCGGTCGTCGTCATGCGCGCCACCCTACGGTCGGCCGGTGACAGGGAGGTGCCGACGACCGGGCGGCGGCCGACGCCGGATAACCTGACCGGGTGACCTCTCGCTCCCGGGGATGGGTGGTCGGCCGCATCGCGGGCGCGCCGGTCCTCGTCACCCCCTCGTGGTTCCTCGGCGCCGTCGTCCTCACCCTGGTGTTCGCGCCCTCGGTCCGGACGTGGTTCGCGCCGCACATGCCGACGACGGGCGTCCTCGTCGTCGCGTTCTCGTTCGTGCTGCTGCTGTTCGGGTCCGTCTTCCTGCACGAGGTGGCGCACGCGCTGGTCGCCCGCCGGCGCGGGCACCAGGTCACGGAGCTCGCCCTGACCCTCTGGGGCGGGCACACGGCCTACACCGGGTCAGGGGCCCGCCCGCTCGACGGTGCGCTGGTGGCGGTCGTCGGCCCGCTGACGAACCTCGTCCTGGCGGGGGCGTTCTGGGTCGCGTTCCAGCTGCAGCCCACCGCCGGGACGGTGCCGGCCGCGCTGCTGCTCGCCGGGGCGTTCTCGAACGCGTTCGTCGGGTTCTTCAACCTGCTGCCCGGCCTGCCGCTGGACGGCGGCCAGATCCTCGAGTCGATCGTGTGGGGCGCGACCGGGTCCCGGTCGCGGGGCACGCTCGCGGCGGGCTGGGTCGGCCGCGCGGTCGCCGTCGGCGTGCTCGTCTGGGCGCTCCTGTGGCCCCTGCTCGAGGGCCGGCAGCCGTCATGGGTGCTGGTCGTGTGGGCGGCGCTCATCGGGGCGTTCCTGTGGTCGGGCGCGGGCGAGGCGATCAAGGGCGCGCAGGCGCGCGCCCGGGTCGCGACGCTGTCCGCGCGCGGGCTCGCGGTGCCCGCCGTCGCGGTGCCCGTCGCCACCACGGTGGCGGGCGTCTCCGCGGCCGCGGCGCGGCACCCCGGCGCCGTCGTCGCGGTCGTCGGCCCCGCCGGCGAGCCGGTCGGCTGGGTGGACCCGGCCGCCGTCGCGAACGTCCCCGCGGCCCGCGCGGACGCTACCCCGGTGGAGGCCGTCGTCGTGCCGTTCCCGCCCGGCTCCGCGGTCACGCCGGACCTCGAGGGCGACGCCCTGCTCGACCGCCTGGCGCACGGCTCCTCGGGGGCGCGCGTCGTGCCCGTCGTCGAGGCCGGCCGCGTCACCGGCGTGCTCGACGTCGCACGCGTCGCCGCCGCGCTGCGCCGGTAGACTCGCCCGTCGTGACCTCCGCCGACGCCGCGCCCGAGAACAACCCCACCGCCGCCCCGGCGCCCACGCCGGGTGCCACCGGCGCCGAGCTGCGCCGCGGCCCGCTGCGCGAGGGGGACCGGGTCCAGCTGACCGATCCCAAGGGGCGCCTGCACACCATCACGCTCCAGCCCGGCGGCACGTTCCACACGCACAAGGGCTTCTTCCGCCACGAGGACCTCATCGGCCGGCCCGAGGGGTGGGTCGTGACGAACACGGCCGGCATCGAGTACCTGGCGCTGCGGCCGCTGCTGAGCGACTACGTCCTGTCGATGCCGCGCGGCGCCGCCGTCGTCTACCCGAAGGACGCCGGCCAGATCGTGCAGATGGCCGACATCTTCCCTGGCGCGCGCATCGTCGAGGCGGGCGTCGGCTCGGGCGCGCTGACGATGTCCCTGCTGCGCGCCGTCGGCGACGCCGGCGAGCTGCACTCCATCGAGCGGCGCGAGGACTTCGCCGCCATCGCGCGCGGCAACGTCGAGTCGTTCTTCGGCGGCGAGCACCCGGCGTGGCGCCTGTCGGTCGGCGACCTCGCCGACGTCCTGCCCACCGTCGCCGAGCCCGGCAGCGTCGACCGCGTCGTGCTCGACATGCTCGCGCCGTGGGAGAACGTCGACCCGGTCGCCCGCGCCCTCGTGCCCGGCGGCGTGCTGATCTGCTACGTCGCGACCGCCACTCAGCTCTCGCGGACCGCCGAGGACCTGCGCGCCGACGGCCGGTTCGCCGAGCCGCAGGCGTGGGAGTCGATGGTGCGCGGCTGGCACCTGGAAGGCCTCGCGGTACGCCCGCAGCACCGGATGATCGGCCACACCGGCTTCCTGATCACGGCCCGGCGGCTCGCGGACGGCGTCGCCCCGCCGGAGCGCACCCGTCGCCCGGCCAAGGGCTCCTACCCGGCGCCCGACGCCGAGTGGTCCGAGGAGGAGCTGGGCGAGCGCGCCGTCTCGGACAAGAAGATCCGCCGCGTGCGCCGCGACCTCGGGGTCGCCCCCGACGCGGAGGTCTGACCGGGCCGGACCTCGTGGCGGGGTCCGTTGGCGGGGTCACGGCCCGGTCACCGTCCGGTCTCGGTCGGGCGACGTCGCGACCGCTCCGTGAAATGAACCCCCGGACGTCCGCGTTGATGTCTAGGGTGCTGTACTCCGGGGGCGCCTCCCGCCCGGGCAGGTGACCACCCGGGACGCACGAGAGGGGATGCGATGACCGACAACCCTGTCCGCCCGGACTCGTCGGGGCTGCCGACCGGACCGAGCCACGACGCCCAGCTCGCCCTCCTCGCCGCGAAGAACGAGCGGCTCGCCGAGGCGCTCCGCGCCGCGCGCGACCAGATCGTCGAGCTCAAGGGCCAGATCGACGAGCTCGCGAAGCCGCCGGGGACGTACGCCACCTTCCTCGCAGCGCACGACGACGGCTCGGTGGACATCTCGTCCGCGGGCCGCAAGATGCACGTCCAGGCGAGCCCGGGGCTCGACGTCGAGGCGCTGCGCCCCGGCCAGGAGGTCAAGCTCAACGAGGCCATGACGGTGGTCGAGGCCGGCGGCTACGAGCGCACCGGCGAGCTGGTCACCGTCAAGGAGGTCCTCGACGCCGAGCGGGTGCTGGTGGTGGGCCGTGCCGACGAGGAGCGCGTCGTGCGCCTCGCCGGGTCGGTCGCCGACGCCACGCTGCGCGTCGGCGACGCCCTGACCGTCGACGTGCGCAGCGGGTTCGTCTACGAGGTGGTGCCCAAGTCCGAGGTCGAGGAGCTTGTCCTCGAGGAGGTCCCGGACATCGCCTACGAGGACATCGGCGGCCTCGGCCCGCAGATCGAGCAGATCCGCGACGCCGTCGAGCTGCCGTTCAGCCACCCCGACCTGTTCCGCGAGCACGGGCTGCGCCCGCCCAAGGGCGTGCTGCTGTACGGCCCGCCCGGGTGCGGCAAGACGCTCATCGCCAAGGCGGTGGCGAGCTCGCTCGCGGGCATGGTCGCGTCCGCGCGCGGCGGGGACCCGGAGGCGAAGAGCTACTTCCTCAACGTCAAGGGCCCGGAGCTGCTCAACAAGTACGTCGGCGAGACCGAGCGGCACATCCGCCTCATCTTCGCCCGGGCCCGCGAGAAGGCGACCCAGGGCGCCCCGGTCGTCGTGTTCTTCGACGAGATGGAGTCCCTGTTCCGCACCCGCGGCACCGGCCTCTCCTCGGACGTCGAGACGACGATCGTGCCGCAGCTGCTCGCCGAGATCGACGGCGTCGAGCGCCTCGACAACGTCATCGTCATCGGCGCGTCCAACCGCGAGGACATGATCGACCCCGCGATCCTGCGGCCCGGCCGCCTGGACGTGAAGATCAAGATCGAGCGGCCCGACGCCGAGGGCGCCACCGAGATCTTCGGCAAGTACCTCACCCCGGCGCTGCCCATCCACCCCGACGACCTCGCCGAGCACGGCGGCAGCCAGACCGAGGCCATCGCCGCCATGATCCGCAGCGTCGTCGAGCGCATGTACTCCGAGGACGAGGAGAACCAGTTCCTCGAGGTGACGTACGCGTCCGGGGACAAGGAGACCCTGTACTTCAAGGACTTCAACTCGGGCGCGATGATCCAGAACGTCGTGGACCGGGCCAAGAAGTCCGCGATCAAGGACTTCCTGTCGACCGGCCAGCGGGGCATCCGGGTGGAGCACCTGCTGTCGGCGTGCGTCGACGAGTTCAAGGAGAACGAGGACCTGCCGAACACCACCAACCCCGACGACTGGGCGCGGATCAGCGGCAAGAAGGGCGAGCGCATCGTCTTCATCCGCACGATCGTCCAGAAGAAGGGCGGCGACGGCGCCCCGCGCACCATCGACACGGTGACCAGCACGGGGCAGTACCTGTAGCCCGCGCCCACCCGAGATCGAGGCACCCGCCCCGGGGCCGACCCGCCGTGGTCGACGTCGAGACGGGTGCCTCGATCTCGTCCGGGACACCTAGGGTGGTGGCGTGAGCGTTCGTCGCGTGATGGGGATCGAGACCGAGTACGGCGTGCTGGCACCGGGGCGGCCGATGGCCAACCCGATGCTGATGAGCTCGCAGGTGGTCATGACGTACCGCGCCCTCGTGGCCAGCGCGGGAGCGCGGCCCCCGGCGCGCTGGGACTACGACGACGAGGACCCCCTGCAGGACGCGCGCGGGTTCCACCTGCAGCGCGCGTCCGCGCACCCGTCGCTCCTCACCGACGACCCGTCCCGGCCCGCGCCGTCCGGCCCGGTGGGCGGCGGGGGCGCCCCGGCGTCCGCCCAGGTGGCGTCCGCGGCGGGCACCCCCGGGGCGTCGGCGCGGGGGCGCGCGCGGCAGCAGCCCGAGGAGGTCGAGCGGCCGACCGTCGAGGACTACGACGACCCGAGCGCCGCGAACTGCATCCTCACCAACGGCGCGCGGCTCTACGTGGACCACGCGCACCCGGAGTACTCCTCCCCGGAGGTCACCGGGCCGCGCGACGGCGTGCTGTGGGACGTGGCGGGGGAGCGGGTCATGCTCGCGTCGGTGCGCTCGCTCACCCAGGTGCCGGGCGGCGAGGTCGTGCTCTACAAGAACAACGTGGACGGCAAGGGCGCCAGCTACGGCACGCACGAGAACTTCCTGGTGGACCGGGCGCTGCCGTTCGGCACGCTCGTCGAGCTGCTCACGCCGTTCCTCGTGACGCGTCAGGTGTTCGCCGGATCCGGGCGGGTGGGGCTCGGCCCGACCGGCGCGGAGGCGGGGTTCCAGCTCTCGCAGCGGGCGGACTACATCGAGGCCGAGGTGGGGCTGGAGACCACCCTGCGCCGGCCGATCGTGAACACCCGCGACGAGCCCCACGCCGACCGCACCCGCTGGCGCCGCCTGCACCTCATCATCGGCGACGCCAACCTGTTCGAGGTGGCGACGTTCCTCAAGCTCGGCACCACGTCCCTCGTGCTGTGGGTGCTGGAGCACCTCGACGAGCTCGCGGCGGCGGGCGTGCCGGCGCGGGCGCAGCTCGCCGCCCTGCGCCTCGCCGACCCGGTGGCGGACGTGCAGCGGGTCTCGCGCGACCTGAGCCTGGCGCACACGCTCGAGCTCGCCGACGGCCGGCGGCTCACGGCGCTGCAGGTCCAGGAGGCGTACGCCGACGTCGTGGCGCGATCGGTCGCGGCCCTCGGGGCCGGTGCCGGCGTCGCCGGGGGAGGGGCCGACGCCGAGACGGCGGACGTGCTGGACCGCTGGCGGTCGGTGCTCACGAGGCTCGCGACCGACCCGGCCACGTGCGCCCGCGAGGTGGAGTGGGTGGCCAAGCGCCGGCTCCTGGAGCGGATGCGCTCGCGCGACGGCATCGGCTGGGACCACCCGCGGCTGCACGCCCTCGACCTGCAGTGGACCGACGTCCGTCCCGAGCGCGGCATCTACCACCGGCTCGTCGCGTCGGGCGCCGTCGAGCGCCTGGTCGACGAGGAGCGGGTGGCCGACGCCGTGCACCACGCGCCGGCCGACACGCGCGCGTGGTTCCGCGGCGAGGTGATGGCGCGCTACGCCGACCAGGTGTCGGCCGCGAGCTGGGACTCCGTGATCTTCGACGTCCCCGGCGCGGCCGCGCTGCAGCGGGTGCCGATGCTCGACCCGGCGCGCGGCACGCGGGCGCACATCGGC
This sequence comes from Isoptericola sp. NPDC060185, assembly GCF_042728595.1. Lineage (NCBI taxonomy): Bacteria > Bacillati > Actinomycetota > Actinomycetes > Micrococcales > Promicromonosporaceae > Isoptericola > Isoptericola sp. NPDC060185. Next base: position 80,515 of record NZ_JBHWYY010000010.1, read on the forward strand.
GCACTGCTCGATGCCAGCCCCGACGCGGCCGCCCTGCTGAAGGGCCTGCGCGGCGAGGGCTGAGCGCGGGCCGTCCGCCCGCTCGGCTCCGGCGGGTCGCCGGGTGACCGCGGGCTGACCGGCGACGATGCTCCTGGTGGAACCCGTGGAGGTCCCGTGGGCCGCCGCGCGGGCGAACTCGTTCCGCCCTGGGCGCAACCCGCGTGGACGTCGCCGCGCAGTGTCGCTCGCAGCGCATAGGCTGGCGTCGCGAGACTCTCCCGGAGCTCCTTGTCGGGAGCTCCGCAGCAGCGAAGGAGGCGGACCATGGCCGGTCAGGAACGGATCAACCCGCAGCACGAGGACCGCACGCCCGACGACGACGCGGACGTCCCCGCGCCGGTGGCCCCCGCGGCGACCGAGCGGGACGCCGAGGTGGACGCCCTCCTCGAGGAGATCGACGAGGTCCTGGAGACGAACGCCGAGTCGTTCGTCCGCGGCTTCGTCCAGAAGGGCGGTCAGTGATCGCCCATGACCACCGCTGACACCTCGGGACGGCTGCCGGACGCGTTCCTGCGGCCCGGCTCGTCCTCGTTCGTGGACTTCCTCGCCGGGCACGCGCCCGACCTGCTGCCCGGGCGGCGTCCCGGCGCCGGCGGCGGGCCTGCCGACGGCCTCGCGCCGCACGCGACGACGATCGTCGCGCTCACCTTCGGCACCGACGACGGCGGCCGCGGCGTGATCATGGCGGGCGACCGGCGCGCCACGGCGGGCAACCTCATCGCCAGCCGGGAGATGGAGAAGGTCTTCGCGGCCGACGCCTACTCGGTGGTCGGCATCGCCGGCTCCGCGGGCGTGGCGATCGAGCTCGTGCGGCTCTTCCAGCTCGAGCTGGAGCACTACGAGAAGATCGAGGGCTCGCTGCTGTCCCTCGACGGCAAGGCCAACCGCCTGTCGACGATGATCCGCGGCAACCTGCCCCTGGCCCTGCAGGGCCTCGCGGTGGTGCCGCTGTTCGCGGGCTACGACCTCGACCGCGGGTACGGGCGGCTGTTCAGCTACGACGTCACCGGCGGCCGGTACGAGGAGCACGACCACCACACGGTGGGGTCGGGCTCGGTCTTCGCGCGCGGCGCGCTGAAGAAGCTGTGGCGCCCCGGGCTCGACGCCGACGCGGCGGTCGGGGTCGCGGTGGAGGCGCTCTACGACGCGGCCGACGACGACAGCGCGACCGGCGGCCCGGACCCGGTGCGGCAGATCTGGCCGGTCGTGACGGTGGTGACCGCCGACGGCGTGCGCCGGGTCGGCGACGACGAGCTGGCGGCGACGGTGGAGCGGATCGTCGGCGAGCGGGGGGCGGCGCACCGCGCGGCCCACGGCGACCGTCCCGCGGGCGGCGGCGGCCGGCCCGGGGCGCACGGAGGTGCACGCGCATGAACATGCCGTTCTACGTCTCGCCCGAGCAGCTGATGAAGGACCGGGCCGACTTCGCCCGCAAGGGGATCGCCCGAGGCCGGTCCGTCGTCGTGCTCGCGTACTCCGGCGGCATCGCGTTCGCCACGGAGAACCCGTCGCGCGCGCTGCACAAGATCTCCGAGATCTACGACCGCATCGCGTTCGCCGCGGTCGGCAAGTACAACGAGTTCGAGAACCTGCGCGTCGCGGGCGTGCGCTACGCGGACCTGCGCGGGTACTCCTACGACCGCACCGACGTCACCGCGCGCGGCCTCGCGAACGCGTACGCGCAGACGCTCGGCACGGTGTTCACCACGGAGTCCAAGCCGCTCGAGGTCGAGCTGGTCGTCGCCGAGGTGGGTGCCACTCCCGCCGCCGACCAGATCTACCGGCTCTCCTACGACGGATCCGTCGCGGACGAGCACGGGCACGTCGTCATGGGCGGGCAGGCCGAGCAGCTCAACGCCCGCGTGGGCGAGGCCTGGCACGACGGGATGGCGCTGCCCGAGGTCCTCGCTCTCGCCGTGCGGACCCTCGGCGCGGTCGGGACGGACGGCTCCGTCTCCGCGCCGGGCGAGGAGCGGGAGATCGCGCCCGCCGGCCTCGAGGTGGCGGTGCTGGAGCGCGAGGGCCGGCGGCGGGCGTTCCGGCGGCTGCAGGGCACGGCGCTGGCCGGGCTGCTCGAGCAGCAGGGTGACTGAGACCCGCTCCTGAGACGGGCGAGCGGGTCGGACAGCAGGGTCGAGCGAGGGGAGACGTCGTGGACCGCAGGATCTTCGGTCTGGAGACCGAGTACGGGGTGACGTGCGCGGCGGACGACGGGCGCGGCCTGTCCGCGGACGAGGTGGCGCGCTACCTGTTCCGCAAGGTCGTGGCGTGGGGGAGGTCGTCGAACGTCTTCCTGCGCAACGGCTCCCGCCTCTACCTCGACGTCGGGTCGCACCCCGAGTACGCGACGGCCGAGTGCGACGACGTGCACCAGCTCGTCGCCTACGACCGGGGTGGTGAGCGCATCCTCGAGGGCCTCGTCGCCGACGCGCAGGAGCGGCTGGAGCACGAGGGCCTGTCCGGCAAGGTGCACCTGTTCAAGAACAACACCGACTCGGCCGGGAACTCCTACGGCTGCCACGAGAACTACCTCGTGCGCCGCCAGGGCGACTTCTCCCGCCTGTCCGAGGTGCTGGTGCCGTTCCTCATCACCCGGCAGGTGCTCACCGGCGCCGGGAAGGTGCTGGCCACGCCGCGCGGCGCCGTCTACTGCCTCTCCCAGCGTGCCGACCACATCTGGGAGGCGGTCTCCAGCGCCACCACGCGCTCTCGCCCGATCATCAACACGCGCGACGAGCCGCACGCCGACGCGGAGATGTACCGGCGCCTGCACGTCATCGTCGGCGACTCCTCGATGGCCGAGCCCACGACCATGCTCAAGGTCGGCGCGACCGACCTCGTGCTGCGCCTCGTCGAGGCCGGCGTCCCCATGCGGGACCTGTCCCTCGAGAACCCGATCCGCGCCATCCGCGAGATCAGCCACGACCGCACCGGCCTGCACCCCGTGCAGCTCGCCAACGGCCGCACCGCCACCGCCGTCGACATCCAGTGGGAGTACTTCCACCGCGTGCGCGAGCACGTCGACAGCCACGCCGGCGCCACGCCTGTCGTCAAGCAGGTTCTCGACCTGTGGGAGCGCGGGCTGCGCGCCCTCGAGTCCGGCGACCTGTCCCTCGTCGACCGCGAGCTCGACTGGGTGATCAAGCTCAAGCTGATCGAGCGCTACCAGGCCAAGCACGACCTGGCGCTGGACGACCCGCGCATCGCGCGCCTCGACCTGGCGTACCACGACATCTCCCGCACCGAAGGGCTCTACAACCTGCTCGCCGCCCGCGGCATGGTGGAGCGCGTGGTCACCGACCTCGAGGTCTTCGAGTCGACCGCCGTGCCGCCGCCCACCACGCGGGCCAAGCTGCGGGGCGACTTCGTCCGCGCCGCGCAGGAGGCGCGCCGGGACTACACCGTGGACTGGGTGCACCTGAAGCTGAACGACCAGGCGCAGCGCACCGTGCTGTGCAAGGACCCGTTCCGCTCCGTCGACGAGAGGGTCGACCGGCTCATCGAGTCGATGTAACCGTCGTCCTGCCGGGCGTCGGCCGGGTCCGTCGTGGCGCGCGGTCGGTAGGTCGGACGAGGGCGGAGGAGGGCGGCGAGGGCCGTGGACCGTCGCTCCGGGGGACTGTCGGTCGTGGCAGACTGTCGCGGTGCTCCGCCGACTGACGCTCCTGCTGGCTCTGCTGCTCGGCGGCACCCTCGTCCTCGGCGGGTGCAGCTCGTCGCTGCTGGACGGGCTGGGCGACGTGCCGTCGTCGGGGCCGTCGGCGTCGCCCGTGCAGGTGTCGGGCGCGGTGGGCGAGCCGCCCGCGCTGGAGTACGGGCAGCCCTACGACGTGGTGCGCCCCGGCGCGCGGACGGTGTGGCCGGGGTCGGGCGACGCGGTGGTCGACGGCGAGCCGGTGCTCCTGAACATGTACGCCGAGGACGGTCGCGACGGCACCGTCATCTCCAGCACGTACATCGACGCCCCGGCCTGGTACACGATGTCGCCGGAGTCGCTCGGCTCCAACCTCTACGACACGTTGCGGGGCCAGAAGGTCGGTGCGCGCATGCTGCTCGTCGAGGAGGACGACGGCGTCCCGGTGATCCTCGTGGTCGACGTGCTGCCGACCCGTGCGTCCGGCGCCGAGGTTCCCGTCGGCGACGGGCTGCCGACCGTCGCGCGCGGTGCGGGCGGCGCGCCGGAGGTCTCCGTGCCGAAGAAGGCGAAGCCGCCGGAGGATCTGCAGGTGCAGCCGCTGCTGCGCGGCACGGGCCCGCAGGTCCAGGTCGGCCAGGTGGTCACGATGCGGTTCACCGCCGTGCGGTGGAGCGACGGGAAGCAGTTCGACACGACGTGGACGCCCGGCACCCGGCCGCAGTCCGCGACGGTCGGCATCGGGCAGCTGGTCGACGGCCTCGACCAGGGGCTCGTGGAGCAGACGGTGGGGTCCCAGGTGCTGCTCGTGGTGCCCCCGGACCTCGGCTACGGTGGCACCAGCAGCGACCTCGCCGGCGAGACCCTGGTCTACGTCGTGGACATCCTGGACGCGCACTTCCAGGTGACCGAGGACGAGTCCACCGGCAAGGGGCAGGGCGACGACGGCGGCGAGCCCGGGTCGGACCCCGGCACGAAGTCCGGCGACCAGCCCGCCGGCAACGACAGCAAGGAAGGGTGAGTCCCGCATGTCCGTGGCCGTCCGCGTGATCCCGTGCCTCGACGTCGACGACGGACGGGTCGTCAAGGGCGTGAACTTCACCAACCTGCGCGACGCGGGCGACCCCGTGGAGCTCGCGGCGCGCTACGACCGCGAGGGCGCGGACGAGGTGACGTTCCTCGACGTGTCCGCGTCGTCGGGCGACCGCGCGACGATGGTCGACGTGGTGCGCCGCACCGCCGACCAGGTCTTCGTCCCCCTCACGGTGGGCGGCGGCGTGCGGCAGGTCGAGGACGTCGACCGCCTGCTGCGTGCCGGCGCGGACAAGGTGGGCGTGAACACCGCTGCCATCGCCCGCCCCGAGCTGGTCGCGGAGATCGCCGCGCGCTTCGGGCGCCAGGTCCTGACGCTGTCCGTGGACGCGCGCCGGGTCACCGGCGAGACGGTCACGCCGTCGGGTTTCGAGGTCACGACGCACGGCGGGCGCCGCGGCACCGGCATCGACGCCGTCGAGTGGGCGGCGCGGGTCGCGCACCTGGGCGCCGGCGAGATCCTGCTGAACTCCATGGACGCGGACGGCACCACCGCGGGGTTCGACCTCGAGATGCTCGCCGCCGTGCGCGAGCGGGTGGATGTGCCCCTGGTGGCGTCGGGCGGCGCGGGGGAGCCGGAGCACTTCGTCGCCGCGGCCCGCGCGGGCGCGGATGCCGTGCTCGCCGCGAGCGTCTTCCACTTCGGTGCGCTGACGGTCGGCCAGGTCAAGGACGCGATGGCCGCCGCGGGCATCGAGGTCCGTCGATGAGCGCCCGCGCGACGGCTCGACCGTGAGCGGCAGTCCCACCCCGGAGGGCGGGGCCACCGGCGCGGGTCGCGCCGCGGGGCTCACGCTCTCCGGGTCCCGGCTGCGCCGCTCGGCGACCCTCGTCTGGCGGGGGATGCGCTCCGAGCCGCGCCTGTACGTGCTCGCCGTGGGCGCGTCCGCCCTCTTCGGCGCGGCGACGGTGGCGGTCAGCCGCGCGGTCGGCTGGGCCACCGACGCCGTCGTCGTGCCCGCCATCGCGGGGGACGAGGCCGCGCAGGGCCGCATCTGGATGGCCGGGCTCGTGCTCGCCGCCGTCGCGCTGACCCTCGCCCTCGGCGTGGCCGGCCGGCGCATCTGGGCGGGCTACGGGTTCGCGGCGATCCAGGCGCACCACCGGCGCGGGCTGTCCGGCCAGTACCTGCGGCTGCCCGTGTCCTGGCACCGGTCGCACCCCGCGGGCCGGCTGCTGTCCGCGGCGAGCGCGGACGTCGAGGCCGCCACCGGCGTGTTCAACCCCCTGCCGTTCGCCCTCGGCGTCGTCGTCATGATCGCCGTCGCCACGGGGATGCTCCTGGCGGTCGACGTGTGGCTCGCCGTCGCGGCCCTCCTGGTGGTCCCGGCCGCGATCGCGGCGAACGTCGTGTTCCAGCGGCACATGACGCCGGCCGTGACGCGCGCGCAGCAGCTGCGCGCCGAGGTGGCCGACGTCGCGCACGAGTCGTTCGAGGGCGCGCTCCTGGTCAAGTCGCTCGGCACCGCCGACCGCGAGGAGGCCCGCTTCGCGGAGCGCACGGACGCGCTGCGGGCCGCCAACGTGCGGGTGGGCACGGTGCGCGCGGTGTTCGACCCGGTCATCGAGCTCCTGCCGTCCCTCGGCACGCTCGTGGTGCTCGGGGTCGGCACGTGGCGGGCGTCCGTCGGGGCCGTCGACGCGGGAGACGTCGTCACCGCCGCCTACCTGCTGACTGTCATGGCCGTGCCGGTGCGCGCGTTCGGGTGGGTGCTGGGCGAGCTGCCCCGGGCCCTCGTCGGCTACGACCGGATCGCCGGCGTGCTCGACGCCCCGGTCACCCTCGTCGCGGGCGACCGGGTTCTGCCCCGGCCGGCCGGCGGCCTCGCGGTCCGGCTCGACGGCGTGGGCGTGGACGTCTCCGCCGCCGGGACCACCGCCACGCTCCTCGACGGCGTGGACCTCGACATCGCGCCCGGCGCCACCGTCGCGGTGGTGGGCAGCACCGGCGCGGGCAAGACGACGCTGGTCTCGCTGCTGGCCCGCCTCAGCGACCCCACGCGCGGCCGGGTCCTGCTCGACGGCGCCGACGTGCGCGACCTCGCCGCGGGCGAGATCCCCGCGCAGGTGGCCCTCGTGACGCAGCAGACGTTCGTCTTCGAGGACACCGTGCGCGCGAACGTCACCCTCGCCGACCCCGGGGACGCCGGGGCGCCCGATGACGCCGAGGTGTGGGACGCGCTGCGCACCGCCCGCGTGGACGACGTCGTGCGCGCCCTGCCCGGCGGCCTCGACGCGCCCCTCGGGGAGCGCGGCGCCAACCTGTCCGGCGGTCAGCGGCAGCGGCTCGCCATCGCTCGGGCCCTCGTGCGCCGGCCGCGGCTGCTCGTGCTGGACGACGCCACGTCGGCCGTCGACCCGCGCGTCGAGTCCGAGATCCTCGGCTCGCTGTCGGCCGCGCGCGCCGGCGACGGGGCGCGCGCCACGACCGTCGTCATGGTTGCCTACCGGATGTCGTCGGTCGCGCTGGCGGACGTCGTGGTGCACCTGGAGGGCGGGCGCGTCGTCGACGTCGGCCCGCACGCCGCGCTGCTCGCCCGCGACCCCGGCTACCGCGCCCTGGCCACCGCCTACGAGCGGGAGACCGCGCGCCGGGCCCGGGAGGTCGCCGACGAGCGGGCCGCCGGCGAGGACGTGGACGGCACCGACCCGACCGAGGAGGGGGTCGCGTGAGCGAGTCGCGCATCGCCACCGCCAGCGAGCTCGGGGTGTTCGCCACCCTGCGCCGCGGCGTGCAGATCTCGCCGCAGATCGTCGACGGGCTGTGGGTCACGCTGGCGCTCGCGGTGCTCGCCGCCGCGGGGCGCGTCGTCGTGCCGGTCGCGGTCCAGCGCACCATCGACGACGGCATCCTCGCCGCGGGCGGCCCGGACGCCGGGCGCGTCGCGCTGCTCACGGGCCTGGCCGCGGGCGCTGTCGTGATCGCCGGTCTGTGCACCGCGGTGGTGAACGTGCGGCTGTTCCGCCGCACGGAGGCGGGTCTGGCCGCGCTGCGCGTGCAGGCGTTCCGGCACGTGCATGACCTGTCCGCGCTGGCGCAGGGGACCGAGCGGCGCGGGGCGCTCGTGTCGCGCGTGACGTCCGACGTCGACACGATCTCCCTGTTCGTCCAGTGGGGCGGCATCCAGCTCCTCGTCTCCACGCTGCAGGTGCTGGTCGCCACGGCACTCATGGCCGTGTACTCCTGGCAGCTCACCCTCGTGGTGTGGGCGTGCTTCGTGCCGTTGTTCCTCGTGCTGCGGCGCGCGCAGGGGTCCGTCAACCGGGCGTACGCGGCGGTGCGCCAGGCCGTCGGGGCGATGCTCGGCGCGATCTCGGAGGCCGTCGTCGGGGCCGAGACGGTGCGCGCCTACGGCGTCGCCCGGCGCACGGGCCGGCGCGTGGACGCGGCCATCGAGGAGACCCGTGCGACGCAGGCGCGCGCGCAGCTCCTGGTGTCGTCGGTGTTCTCGAGCGGCGTGCTGGTCGCCAACCTGGTGCTCGCCGTGGTGGTCGTGGTCGGCACCCTCCTCGGGGTGGGCGGCGGACTCACGGCGGGCCAGGTGGTGGCGTTCCTGTTCCTGGTGCAGCTGTTCACCGGGCCCGTGCAGCAGGCCACCGAGATCCTCAACGAGCTGCAGAACGCGGTGGCCGGGTGGCGGCGCGTGCTCGCCGTGCTGGAGACGCCGGTCGACGTGGCCGAGGCCGACGACGCCGTGGCCAGCCCGCGCGGGCCCGCCGCCGTGACGCTGCGGGGCGTGCGCTTCGCCTACCCGGACGGGCCGGACGTGCTGCACGGGGTGGACCTCGAGCTCCCCGCGCGCCGCAAGGTGGCCGTGGTCGGCAAGACCGGGTCGGGGAAGACGACGGTCGCCAAGCTCGTCACCCGGCTCATGGACCCCACCGAGGGCCAGGTGCTGCTCGACGGCGTGGACCTGCGCCGCCTCACCCTCGGATCCCTGCGCGAGCGCGTCGTCCTGGTGCCGCAGGAGGGCTTCCTCTTCGACGGGACCGTCGCCGAGAACGTGGCCTACGGGCTGCGGGACGACGACGGCGCGATCCCCGGCGGGACGGGTGCGCCCGACGACGCCGTGGCCGCCCGGGTCGCCGAGGCGGTCGACGCCCTCGGTCTCACGGACTGGGTGGCCGGGCTGCCCCAGGGCCTGGCGACCCCGGTCGGGCAGCGGGGCGAGTCGCTCAGTGCGGGGGAGCGACAGCTCGTCGCCATCGCGCGGGCCTACCTCGCCGCGCCCGACCTGCTGGTGCTGGACGAGGCCACCTCCGCGGTCGACCCGGCCGCCGAGGTGCGCATCGCCCGGGCCCTGGACTCGCTCACCTCGGGCCGCTCCACGCTGACGATCGCGCACCGACTCTCGACCGCCGAGGCGAGCGACCTCGTCGTCGTGGTCGACGACGGCCGCGTGGTCGAGGTGGGCGGGCACACCGAGCTCGCCGCGGCCGGCGGTGTCTATGCCCGGATGCACGCGAGCTGGGTGGCGCAGACGCGCTGACGGCAGGACGGACGGCCTCGTCCGTGTTGTCAGAACGACGGGTCGGTCGTCGTCTGCGTCGTCGTCCGGCCAGTCGGTGCTGTCGTGTCGGCGGCCTTCGTCCGCCCGGTCGACGCCTCGGGCACGGTCTGGAGGGCGAGGTGCGCGGCCTCGGTGGCCCAGGCGTCGAGGTGGTCGAGGGTATGGATCGGCGGATCCGGGCTCGGTGAGGTAGGTGCGGCCGCGGGGTGAGGTCCAGGCCAGGACGCCGGTGCCGGGCCGGCCGCCCGGCCGGTCGTGGAGGTGTTCGACGGTCCAGCGGGACTCGTGCTTGAGCGTGTGGTGGCGGCGGCACAGTGCGGTGAGGTTGGTGGCGTCGGTGGTGCCGCCGTGCTCCCAGGCGGTGGTGTGGTCGAGGTCGCAGCGTCGTGTGGGGATGCGGCAGCCGGGGAACCGGCAGGTGAGGTCGCGTTGGGTGAGGAAGGCGCGTAGGTCGGCGGGCACGACGTAGGAGCGTCGGTCCACGGTGAGCATCGCGCCGGTGACGGGGTCGGTCAGGACACGTCGCAGCGTCGGGGCGCGCGCGACGAGGTGGCGGGCGGTCTCCGCGTCGACCGGTGTCATGCCGTCCAGCAGGCCCGGACTCTCGCCGGTGCCGGTGAGGGTGGTGATCGGGACGGTCACGTGCACCACGGGCCGGACGTTCCGGGCGAGGGTGGCGAGCGGGTCCGGCAGGTCGGGTGGCGCGGTCCCGGGCACGGTTCCCGGCGTGGCGTCCGATGCTGTGCCCGATGTCGTTCCCGGCGGCGTGCCCGGTGGACTTGTTGGGCGGGTCGCCAGGCCCGGCGGCCCCGTGACGTCCGTGGCCTGGTTGTCCGCGCCGTGCTCGTTCGTCGCGTGGCCGTCGGTCACGTGGTGGTCGTCGAGGAGGAGAGCGGCCAGGGTCGCGGCGCGCAGCTGCCCGACACCCCTGGGGTCACCGTCCGCCTTGGCGCGGGCGGCGGTGCGGTGCAGGCGGTCGTAGACGGCGCGCGCGACGGGCGTCGGCAGGTGCGCGGTGAGCCAGGACATGCCGTCCTTGCCGTCGTCGACCCATACGTCCGCCGTCAGGGCGGCGGCGTGGCGGACCTCGGCGGGCACCGGGTGCAGCCGGTCCCGCGCGGCGCGGACGAGCGCGCCGAACCGTGCCGCCGTCATCCCGGGTGCCCGGTCCAGGACCGCGCGCTCGATCCGCACGGCGACGCTCGGGGGAAGGTCCGCGACCGCGTCGGCGAGCTTGGCCGCATGCTGGTAGGTGATCGTCCCCGCACACAACGCCTCCAGGGTGGCGGTCGCCTTCGAGGCCAGGACGTCCGCGTCCGCGAGCCAGCCGGCCGCGACGTGCTCGCTGACCCCGAGCGCGCACGCGACCTCCGCGACCAGCGCACGGTGCGCGACCGAGCCGCGACGCTCCGGAGAAGCCGACGACACCCGCTCCACGCCCAGGTCCAGCATCGCCGACTCGTGCGTCGTGGCGAGGACCTCGGCCAGCGCGACCGTGCGCCGACCCGCCGCCGCGTTCACCGCCGCCTGCTCGTCCGCCGCCCGGTCCAGCGCAGCATCAAGCCGCGAAGCGGCGGTACTGGGCGGTGTGGCCATACGAGTACCCAACCACCCGCCACCGACACTTCTTCGAACAGGCGTTCGATAATCAGCTCGACGACGAGCGTCGGCCGCTCGGGCGTGAAGGGGCGGGCGCGACGGTGGGACGTCGCCCCTCGGGGCGGCCGGGGCGTGGGAGGATGCACGGGTGGCCGACGTGACCGACACCCCCGCGCCCGACGCAGCTCTCGACCCCGCGATCGCGGCGCGTCTCAAGCGTGACGAGCACGGGCTCGTCGCGGCGATCGTGCAGCAGCACGACTCGGGCGAGGTGCTGATGCTCGGCTGGATGGACGACGAGGCCGTCCGCCGCACCCTCACCGAGGGTCGCGTCACGTTCTGGAGCCGGTCGCGGCAGGAGTACTGGCGCAAGGGCGACACGTCCGGGCACGCCCAGCTCGTGCGCTCCGTGGCGCTGGACTGCGACGGCGACGCCCTGCTCGTCCGCGTGCACCAGATCGGCGCCGCATGCCACACCGGCGCCCGCACCTGCTTCGAGGCGGGCGGCGACCTGGGGGCCGTCGTCGGCCCCGACGCGCCGGCCGCCTGACCCCGGCCCCGCCGAGCACCGACCAGCACCACCAGCCCCGACGATCCCCAGGAGAGAACCGGTGACCACTCCCGCCGTCGTGCCGCCCCCCGCCGTCCCGCGTCCCGCCCCCGTGGCCGGGCCCTCGGCGCAGGACCTGGCGTGGGGCACGACGTGGCCGGGTCTCGACACGTTCCGCGACCTGGCCGCCGACCGCCGCGTCATCCCCGTGGTGCGCCGCGTGCTGGCGGACGACGTCACCCCGGTCGGCGTGTACCGCACCCTCGCGCAGGACCGGCCGGGCACGTTCGTGCTCGAGTCCGCGGAGTCCGCGGGCGGCTGGTCGCAGTGGTCGTTCGTCGGCGTGGACTCGCGCGCCACGCTCACGTCCGACGGCGGGCGCGCCGTGTGGCACGGGGACGTGCCCGCCGGTATCCCGACCGAGGGCGACGTCGTCGACGTGCTCGGCGCCGCGCTCGAGGCCCTGCGCACGCCCCCGGTCGAGGGGCTGCCGCCGCTGACGGGCGGGCTGACCGGCGCGCTCGGCTGGGACGTCGTGCGGCACTGGGAGCCGACCCTGCCGGCGACCGCCCCGGACGAGCTCGGCGTGCCGGAGGTCGCGCTGAGCCTCGCGACCGACCTCGTCGCGATCGACCACCACTCCGGCACGGCCTGGCTCATCGCCAACGCGATCAACGGGGACGGCACCGACGAGCGTGTCGACGAGGCGCACGCCGACGCCGTCGCCCGTCTCGACGCGATGCAGGCGCGCCTCGCCGCGCCGGCCCCCGCCGTCCCCACCGTGCTGCGGGGGCCGGACGAAGTGACCGAGCCGGCGCTGGAGTTCCGCTCCACCCGCGACGAGTTCGAGGCCGCCGTGCGCGCCGGCCAGGAGGCGATCCGCGACGGGGAGGTGTTCCAGGTGGTGCTGTCCCAGCGGCTCGGCCTCGACTGCCCGGCCGCGCCGCTGGACGTGTACCGGGCCCTGCGCACCATCAACCCGAGCCCGTACATGTACTACTTCCGCCTCACCGGCCCCGACGGGCGGGAGTTCTCCGTCGTCGGCTCCAGCCCGGAGACGCTGGTGAAGGTGACCGACGGCCACGTCACGACGTACCCGATCGCGGGCTCGCGCCCGCGCGGGGCCACCGTCGAGGAGGACGTCGCCCTGGGCGAGGAGCTGCTCGCCGACCCCAAGGAGCGCGCCGAGCACCTCATGCTGGTCGACCTCTCGCGCAACGACCTCGTCAAGGTGTGCGAGCCGACGTCGGTCGAGGTGGTCGAGTTCATGGCCACCCGCCGCTTCAGCCACATCATGCACCTGTGCTCCACCGTGGTCGGCCGGCTGCGGGCGGGTGCGACCGCTCTCGACACGCTGCGCGCCACCTTCCCGGCCGGCACCCTCTCGGGGGCGCCGAAGCCGCGGGCGATCGCCCTCATCGACGAGCTCGAGCCGGCGTCGCGCGGGATCTACGGCGGCACGGTCGGCTACTTCGACTTCGGCGGCAACATGGACATGGCGATCGCGATCCGCACGGCCTGCATCCGCGACGGACGTGCGTGGGTGCAGGCCGGCGGCGGCATCGTCGCCGACTCCGTGCCCGCGCTCGAGTACGAGGAGTCGCGCAACAAGGCGGCCGCGGCGGTGCGCGCGGTGCAGCTGGCCGCGCGGTTCCGGGCGCTCTGAGCGTGGGGACGGACGGGGCGCCGGGCGCGAACGGCGCCCAGGGCGTCGACAGGCAGGACGGACGGGCAGGACGGATGGACGAGGCAGCAGGAGCCACGCAGGACGGCGACGCCGGGCGGACGCCGGACCAGGTGCCGGAGCAGGGGCACAACCAGGGTCCGGGCCGGGGGCCGCTGCGCGCGCGTTCGCGCGCGGTGTGGTCGGTGGTCGCGGTCGGCGGGCTCACGCTCGCGACGGCGTCGCCCACGTGGGTGAGCACGACGGTGTCGACGGCGCTCGCGCCGACGGTGGACGTCGCGGTCCAGGGCACGACGGCCGCGCCCGCGGTCGCCGCCGCGGCGCTCGTCGTGGTCGCCGGCGGCGTCGCGCTGGCCATCGCGGGGCGGGTGGCGCGCTGGGTCGCGCTGGTGGTGGTGGCCCTCGCCGGCGCGCTGGCGACGGCGTCGGCGCTGGCCGTGCTGCTCGACCCGGTGCCGGCGGCGACCTCCGGGGCCTCGGAGACCGCCGGGGTGACCGACCTCACCTCACCGGTCGCGGTGGCGGTGTGGCCATGGCTCACGGTGGCGCTGGGCGCCCTCGCCGTGGTCGTCGCGGTGCTCGCCGCGGTGGGCTCGCCGGCCTGGGGCGCGACCTCCGGGCGCCACGAGCGTGCCTCCGCCGACCCGTCGTCGGACGGCGCGGACGCCGGGGCCCGGCCGGACGTCGCCGACCGAGCGCCGGGGGGCGGCGCCGACGACGCCGCACAGCATGACCCGCACGACGCCTGGGACGCGCTCACCCGGGGTACGGACCCGTCCGCGGACCGCTAGGCTGGACCGCGCACCACGTCACGAAAGGGCATCACATTCCAATGACCGACAACCGCAACGCCGAGGTCGCCTACCTGCCCCCGGCCGTCCCGCCCACGAACCACGGCCACACGACCGCCGCGTGGACGGCGATGATCGGCATCATGCTGGGCGTGGCCGTAGGAGCCGTCGGGATGCTTCCCGACGTCCCGGACGCGGTGGTCTGGGTGGGTGCCGTGATCGTCGCCGGCTCGCTCGTGCTCGGCGCCGTGCTGCGCGGCATGGGCTTCGGCCAGCCGAAGCCGGGCGTGACGCCCCGCAACGCGACGTCCGGCCACTGAGCCCCGCGACCTGACACCACGACGGCGCGTCCCTCCCCGCGGGAGGGGCGCGCCGTCGTCGTCTCCGGGCCGCCGCGGGCGTCTCACGCTCGGAGACGTGTCAGGGGTGTCCCGCGGACGGGCCTACGATGGCTGGCAGGGCGTCGGTGCGGCGTCACGGGCACGGGGGAGGCAGACCATGACGGTCCTGGAGGACATCGTCGCGGGGGTCCGCGAGGACCTCGCGGTGCGCCAGGCGCGCACGTCGCTCGACGAGCTCAAGGAGCGTGCGGCACGCGTGCCCGGCGCGCTCGAGTGCTGCGGGCGCCTGCTCTCGGAGGATCGCGTCGCCGTGATCGCCGAGGTGAAGCGCTCCAGCCCCAGCAAGGGCGACCTGGCACCGATCTCCGACCCGGCGGCCCTGGCCGAGGAGTACGCCCGCGGCGGCGCGAGCGCGATTTCCGTGCTCACCGAGCAGCGGCGGTTCGGCGGCAGCCTCGCGGACCTGGACGCCGTGCGCGCCCGGGTGGACGTGCCGGTGCTGCGCAAGGACTTCGTCGTCACGCCGTACCAGGTCTGGGAGGCGCGCGCGCACGGTGCGGACCTGGTGCTGCTCATCGTCGCAGCCCTCGAGCAGACCGTCCTCACGTCGCTCATCGAGCGGGTGCACTCGCTCGGCATGACGGCCCTGGTCGAGGCCCACACGGCCGACGAGGTGCGCCGCGCGCTGGACGCCGGCGCCCGCATCGTCGGCGTGAACGCCCGCAACCTGAAGACGCTCGAGGTGGACCGCACGACCTTCGCGCGGCTCGCCCCCCTCATCCCGGACGACGTCGTGCGCGTCGCCGAGTCCGGCGTGCGCGGCCCGCACGACGTGCTCGACTACGCCCGGTCCGGCGCGCACGCGGTGCTCGTCGGGGAGGCGCTCGTGACCGACGGCGCTCCGCGCCGCTCCGTCGCCGACCTGGTCGCGGCCGGGCAGCATCCGGCCCTGTGGTCGGTCCGCCCGGCGGCCCAGCCGTAACGTCCGACCGGACGGCCCCGCGGCGGGCCGGGCCGGTGGCAGCAGGACGCCGCACCGCCGAGGGCCGGACGACCGGTACCCTCGGACGACCCTTCATGCAGACCCGCAGGCCGGACCCGCCGAGCGGCGACGACGAGAGACGGAGGACCCGTGCCCGACCAGCCCGTACGGGACGCGCTGACCGAGAGCCTGGCGCACCAGGTGCTCGGGCGGCTGGCGGACGTCGAGGGCCCGTACTTCGGGCAGTTCGGCGGCCGCTTCGTGCCCGAGGCCCTGATCGCCGCGCTCGACGAGCTCGAGACGGAGTACCGCAAGGCGCTGGGCGACCCGGCGTTCACCGACGAGCTGGCGCGGCTGCACCGCGAGTACACCGGCCGCCCGTCGCCGCTGACGGAGGTGCCGCGCTTCGCCGCGCACGCCGGCGGACAGCGGGTCTTCCTCAAGCGCGAGGACCTCAACCACACCGGCTCGCACAAGATCAACAACGTGCTCGGCCAGGCCCTGCTGGTGAAGCGGATGGGCAAGACCCGCGTCATCGCGGAGACCGGCGCCGGCCAGCACGGCGTCGCGACCGCCACGGCCGCCGCCCTGCTCGACCTCGAGTGCGTCGTCTACATGGGCGAGGAGGACACGCGGCGCCAGGCGCTGAACGTGGCCCGGATGCGCCTGCTCGGGGCCGAGGTCATCCCGGTCACGATCGGGTCGCGCACGCTCAAGGACGCCATCAACGAGGCGCTGCGCGACTGGGTCGCCAACGTCGAGTCCACGCACTACCTGCTCGGCACGGTGACTGGGCCGCACCCGTTCCCGGAGATGGTGCGCGAGTTCCACCGCATCATCGGCGAGGAGGCGCGCGCGCAGATCCTCGAGCGCACGGGGCGCCTGCCCGACGTCGTCGCGGCCTGCGTGGGCGGGGGCTCCAACGCCCTGGGCATCTTCAACGCGTTCCTCGACGACGAGGGCGTCGCCCTCTACGGCTTCGAGGCCGGCGGCGAGGGCGTCGAGTCCGGCCGGCACGCGGCGCGGTTCTCCGGCGGCGCGCCGGGCGTGCTGCACGGCGCGCGCTCCTACCTGTTGCAGGACGACGACGGCCAGACGCTGCCGAGCCACTCGGTCTCGGCCGGCCTGGACTACCCGAGCGTCGGCCCGGCGCACTCCTGGCTGCACGACCTGGGCCGCGCCACCTACGAGCCCGTGACCGACGACGAGGCGATGGAGGCCTTCCGCCTCCTGTGCCGCACCGAGGGGATCATCCCCGCGATCGAGTCCGCGCACGCCCTCGCCGGCGCCCTGCGCGTCGGGAAGGCGGCCGCCGAGGCCGGTCGCACGGACGAGATCGTGCTGGTGAACCTGTCGGGCCGCGGCGACAAGGACGTGGCCACCGCGGCGCGCTGGTTCGGGCTGCTCGACGAGCAGGCCGACGCCGACGCCCCGCAGCCGCCGGAGGGGGACCAGTGAGCACCAGCACCGACGCCTCGCCGACCACCGTGTCGCCCGCGGGCTCGCCCACGGCCGCCCTCCTGGGCAGCCTGCGCGCCGAGGGGCGTTCGGCACTGGTGGGCTACCTGCCCGTCGGGTTCCCGGACGTGGACCGCTCGATCGAGGCCGTCCTCGCGATGGTCGAGGCCGGGGTCGACGTCGTGGAGATCGGTGTCCCGTACACCGACCCCGTGATGGACGGCCCCGTGATCCAGCGGGCCGCGGAGGCGGCGCTGGCGGGCGGCGCCCGCGTGCGCGACGTCCTCCGCGTCGTGCAGGCCGTCGCGGAGAGCGCGGGCGGGCGCGTGCCCGCCCTCGTGATGACCTACTGGAACCCGGTGCTGCGCTACGGGGTGGACGCGTTCGCGCGTGACCTCGCGGGCGCCGGCGGCGCCGGGCTCATCACGCCCGACCTGATCCCCGACGAGGGCGCGGCCTGGCTCGAGGCCTCGGAGGCCCACGGCCTCGACCGGGTCTTCCTCGTCGCCCCGAGCTCGACCCCCGAGCGGCTGGCGCTCACGGCCCGCGCCTCGCGCGGTTTCGTGTACGCGGCGTCGACGATGGGCGTGACTGGCGCCCGGGCCCAGGTGGGCCCGCGCGCGGAGCAGCTCGTCGCGGACACCCGCGCGGCCGGCGCCGAGAACGTCTGCGTCGGCCTCGGCGTCTCGACGGGGGACCAGGCCGCTGAGGTCGGCCGCTACGCCGACGGCGTCATCGTCGGCTCCGCCCTCGTCCGCCCCCTGCTCGCCGACCGGCCCTGGGCCCAGCGCCTCGACGACCTGCGCGCCGTCGTCACCGAGCTCGCCGACGGCGTGCGCCGCTCGCGCCGGGAACCCGGGCCCACGACCGCCGAGGAGCGTCCGTGACCCCCACGATCCTCGCGTCGGCCTCGATGGTGGCCGTGCAGGCCGCCATCCCGAGCCCGTCGCAGCACACCTGGTACCTGGGCCCGCTGCCGATCCGCGCGTACGCGATCGCGATCCTCGCGGGCATCGCCGTCGCGATCTGGATCACGACGAAGCGCTGGGTCGCCCGCGGCGGCGTCGCGGACGACGTGCTCGACATCGCCTTCTGGGCGGTGCCGTTCGGCATCGTCGGCGGCCGGCTGTACCACGTCATCAGCACGCCCGACCCCTACTGGGGCCCGGGCGGCGACCCCGTCCGTGCCCTGTACGTCTGGGAGGGCGGCCTGGGGATCTGGGGCGCCGTCGCGCTCGGCGGCGTCGGCGCGTACATCGGCTGCCGCCGCAAGGGCGTGCGGCTGAGCAGTTACGCCGACGCCCTGGCGCCGGGCCTGCTCGTCGCGCAGGCGATCGGACGCCTCGGCAACTGGTTCAACCAGGAGCTCTTCGGCGCGCCGACCACGCTCCCGTGGGGCCTGCGCATCGACCCGCAGTACCTCCCGATCGACCCGGCCACGGGGGCGGCGTACGCCGAGGGCACGCTCTTCCACCCGACGTTCCTGTACGAGATGGTCTGGAACCTCGCCGCGGCGGCGTTCCTGGTCTGGCTCGACCGTCGGTACAGGCTCGGTCATGGGCGGGTATTCTGGGCCTACGTCGCGCTCTATACTCTCGGCAGGGTGTGGATCGAGATGCTCCGCATCGACACCGCCGAGCACGTGCTCGGGCTGCGTCTGAACGTGTGGACGTCGATCATCGTGGGCCTCGGTGCCCTGGTCGCGTTCTACCTCATCGGCAGGCGCTACCCGGAGCGTGAGGACGGCGTCGAGCTGCCGGGCCGCACGCGTCGCGTGCGGGCGGGGGAGCAGGACACCAAGGACGCCGCGGCCGAGGCCGGGGCGGACGGCCAGCAGGACACCGAGCTTGACACCACGAGCACCGCGCACGCCGGTGCCGCCGCAGGCGGCCCCGGCCGGGACGACGGCCGAGACAACGGCACCGGACCGCACCGTGCGGACGCGGACGCCACCGGGCCCGACCAGGGGCCGGCAGACCGCGCCTGAGGCGTCTCCCACCCCGGGGCACCACCCGGGGAGGGGCGCCTGATGTTTCCGACGGGCCGACGATGTCCCGACCACCTTTGAGCATGACGCGCCCGCGTGCGGGCGTGCAGGAGGACGGTGTTGATGACCACGCCGCAGCATCGGGTCGCGCGGCCCTCGGCCCAGGGCCTCTACGATCCGTCGGCCGAGCACGACGCGTGCGGTGTCGCCTTCGTCGCGACCCTTCGCGGGACGCCCGGGCGCGACATCGTGGACGCGGGCCTGACCGCCCTGCTGAACCTCGACCACCGCGGGGCGGTGGGCGCCGAGGAGAACAGCGGTGACGGGGCCGGGATCCTCACGCAGATCCCGGACGCCTTCGTCCGCGACGTCGTCGCGGCGGAGCTCCCGCCCGCCGGCCACTACGCGATCGGCATGGCGTTCCTGCCGCAGGACGTGGCCGAGGCCGACGCGGTCGCGCGCCGGTTCGAGGCCATCGCCGCGGAGGAGAAGCTCGACGTCCTCGCCTGGCGCGACGTCCCCGTCACGGCCGACCTGGTCGGCCCGACGGCGCGTGCGTCCATGCCGCTGTTCCGCCAGGTCGTCGTCGCCGACCCGGCCCGCGAGCTGTCGGACCTCGAGCTCGACCGGCGCACGTACCGGCTGCGCAAGCGCGCGCAGCACGAGCTGGACTTGTTCCTCGCGTCGCTCTCGAGCCGCACGCTGACGTACAAGGGCATGCTCACGACGGCCCAGCTGGAGCCGTTCTTCCCCGACCTGAGCGACCCGCGCTACGCGTCGGAGATCGCCCTGGTGCACTCGCGCTTCTCGACGAACACGTTCCCGTCGTGGCCGCTGGCGCAGCCGTTCCGCCTCGTGGCGCACAACGGCGAGATCAACACGGTGCGCGGCAACCGCAACTGGATGGCGGCTCGCGAGAGCACCATGGCCAGCGAGGCCCTGGGCGACCTCGCGCCGCTGCTGCCGGTGTGCACCGAGGGGTCGAGCGACTCGGCGAGCTTCGACGAGGTGCTCGAGCTGCTGCACCTGTCGGGCCGCTCGCTGCCGCACGCCGTGCTGATGATGATCCCCGAGGCGTGGGAGAACCACGCCGAGATGGACCCGGCACGGCGCGCGTTCTACCAGTACCACGCGAACCTCATGGAGCCGTGGGACGGCCCCGCCTGCCTCACCTTCACGGACGGCACCCTCATCGGCGCGGTCCTCGACCGCAACGGGCTGCGCCCGGGCCGCTACTGGGTCACCGAGGACGGCCTGGTCGTGCTCGCGTCGGAGGCCGGGGTCCTCGACCTCGACCCGGCGACCATCGTCCGCAAGGGCCGCCTGGAGCCGGGCCGCATGTTCCTGGTCGACACGGCCCAGGGGCGGATCGTGGAGGACGACGAGCTCAAGTCGCAGCTCGCCAGCCAGCGCCCGTACGCCGAGTGGGTGGCGGACAACACGATCACCCTCGACTCGCTGCCGGAGCGCGAGCACGTCGCGCACTCGCCGGCGTCGGTCCAGCGCCGTCAGCGCGCCTTCGGGTACACCACCGAAGAGCTCAAGATCATCCTGACGCCGATGGCGGACACGGGCGCGGAGCCGCTCGGGGCCATGGGCTCGGACACGCCGATCGCCGTGCTCTCGAGCCGGCCGCGGCTCCTGTTCGACTACTTCACCCAGATGTTCGCCCAGGTGACGAACCCGCCGCTGGACTCGATCCGCGAGCAGCTCGTCACCGCGATCGACAGCACCATCGGGCCGGAGCCCAACCTCCTGGAGGAGGTCGCGCAGCACGCCCGCAAGCTCGACCTGCCCTTCCCGGTGCTGGACAACGACGAGCTCGCCAAGATCGTGCGCATCGACCGGGACCCGCGCCTGGAGGGCGAGTTCCGGGCCGGCATCGTGCGCGGGCTGTACGAGGTGTCCGGCGGCGGCCGCGCCCTGCAGGCCCGGCTCGAGGAGATCTTCGCGCAGGTCGACGCGGACCTCGAGGACGGCGTGACGCACATCGTGCTGTCCGACCGCGACTCGGACTCGGAGCTCGCCCCGATCCCGTCGCTGCTGCTGACCAGCGCCGTGCACCACCACCTGCTGCGCCGCGGCACCCGCACCCGGATCTCGCTCGTCGTCGAGGCGGGCGACGTGCGCGAGGTGCACCACGTCGCGCTCCTCATCGGCTACGGCGCCGCCGCGGTCAACCCGTACCTCGCGATGGAGACGGTCGAGGACCTCGCGCTGCGCGGCTACCTCCAGGTCACGCCCGAGAAGGCCGTCGCGAACCTCATCACGGCGCTCGGCAAGGGCGTGCTCAAGGTGATGAGCAAGATGGGCATCTCGACGATCATGTCGTACCGCGGTGCGCAGATCTTCGAGGCCGTCGGGCTCTCGCACGAGCTGGTGGCGGACTACTTCACCGGCACGACGAGCCGCCTCGCGGGCGTCGGCCTGGACGTCATCGCGGCCGAGGTCGCGGCCCGGCACGCCGAGTCGTACCCGGCGTCGGGCAACCACAAGCCGCACCAGCGGCTGACCAGCGGCGGCGAGTACCAGTGGCGCCGCGACGGCGAGGAGCACCTCTTCGACCCGGAGACGGTCTTCCGCCTGCAGCACGCCACGCGCACGGGCCGGATGGACATCTTCCGCCAGTACACGCGACGCGTGGACGAGCAGGCCCGGCGCCTCATGACGCTGCGCGGGCTGCTGCGGTTCACGCCCGACCGCGAGCCGGTGCCGATCGACGAGGTGGAGCCGGTCAGCGAGATCGTCAAGCGGTTCAACACCGGCGCGATGTCCTACGGGTCCATCTCGGCCGAGGCGCACGAGACGCTCGCGATCGCGATGAACCGCCTCGGCGGCCGGTCGAACACCGGCGAGGGCGGCGAGGACCCGGAGCGCCTGTACGACCCGGAGCGCCGCTCGCGGGTCAAGCAGATCGCCTCGGGGCGCTTCGGCGTCACGAGCGAGTACCTGACCCAGGCGGACGACATCCAGATCAAGCTCGCGCAGGGCGCCAAGCCCGGCGAGGGCGGCCAGCTGCCCGGGCCCAAGGTCTACCCGTGGGTCGCGCGGACCCGGCACTCGACGCCGGGCGTCGGCCTCATCTCGCCGCCGCCGCACCACGACATCTACTCGATCGAGGACCTGGCGCAGCTCATCCACGACGCCAAGAACGCGAACCCGAGCGCGCGCGTCCACGTCAAGCTCGTCAGCGAGTTCGGCGTCGGCACGGTGGCCACGGGCGTGTCCAAGGCGCACGCGGACGTCGTGCTGATCTCGGGCCACGACGGCGGCACGGGCGCGAGCCCGCTGACGTCGCTCAAGCACGCCGGCACGCCGTGGGAGATCGGCCTGGCCGAGACCCAGCAGACCCTGGTGCTCAACAACCTGCGCGACCGCATCGTCGTGCAGGTCGACGGCCAGATGAAGACCGGTCGCGACGTCGTCGTGGCCGCGCTGCTGGGCGCCGAGGAGTTCGGCTTCGCGACGGCGCCGATGGTGGTCTCGGGCTGCGTCATGATGCGGGTCTGCCACCTGGACACCTGTCCCGTGGGCGTCGCGACGCAGAATCCCGAGCTGCGCCAGCGGTTCACGGGCAAGCCCGAGTTCGTCGTGAACTTCTTCGAGTTCATCGCGCAGGAGGTGCGCGAGCACCTGGCGTCGCTCGGCTTCCGCTCGATCGAGGAGGCCGTCGGACACGTCGAGGCCCTCGACACCCGCAAGGCGGTGGACCACTGGAAGGCGGAAGGGCTGGACCTGGGCCCCGTGCTCGCCGCCCCGTCGGCCGCCGAGGGTGCCCCGCTGCACCAGGCGGTGACCCAGGACCACGGGCTGGCCAAGGCGCTCGACAACCAGCTCGTCGAGAAGGCGCGCCCCGCGCTCGAGGACGCGCTGCCGGTGAAGATCGAGCTGCCGGTGCGCAACGTCAACCGCACCGTCGGCACGATGCTCGGCCACGAGGTGACCAAGCGCTACCGCGGCGAGGGGCTGCCGGACGACACGATCGACGTGACCCTCACGGGCTCCGCCGGCCAGTCGCTGGGCGCGTTCCTGCCCCGCGGCGTCACGCTGCGCCTGTTCGGCGACGCCAACGACTACGTCGGCAAGGGGCTGTCGGGCGGCCGGATCGTCGTGCGCCCCGACCGCTCGGCGGTGCTCGACGGCGCCGCGAACGTCGTGGCGGGCAACGTCATCGGCTACGGCGCGACGTCCGGCGAGATCCTGCTGCGGGGCCGGGTCGGCGAGCGCTTCGGCGTCCGCAACTCCGGTGCCACCCTGGTGGTGGAGGGCGTGGGCGACCACGGCTGCGAGTACATGACCGGCGGCACCGTGCTGGTGCTCGGCCCGACGGGCCGGAACTTCGGTGCGGGGATGTCGGGCGGCGTGGCGTACGTGCTCAACCTGCGCGACGTCGCGATGAACACCCAGGCCGTGTCCGGCGGCGAGCTCGAGGTGGGCCCGCTCGACGACGCGGACTGGGAACGCGTGCGCGGCCTGCTGGAGCGGCACCTGGAGGAGACGGGGTCGCCGGTGGCGGCCGAGCTCCTCGAGGAGGACGGCTCCCGGGCGCGCTTCTCGCGGGTGCTGCCCGCGGGCTGGGCCCGCGTGCGGGCCGCACTGGCCGACGCCGAGGCCGCCGGGAAGACGCTGGGCGAGGGCGACGACTTCGACCCCGCGATGTGGGAGCAGATCATGGAGGTGGCGCGTGGCTGACCCCCGCGGATTCCTGAAGGTGCGGGAGCGCGAGCTCCCGCCGAACCGCCCGGTCGAGGTGCGGCTGCGTGACTGGAAGGACACGCACGCCCACCGCGAGGAGGGCCAGCCGTTCCTCAAGGAGCAGGCGGGCCGCTGCATGGACTGCGGCGTCCCGTTCTGCCACCAGGGCTGCCCGCTGGGCAACCTGATCCCCGAGTGGAACGACCTGGTGTGGCGCGGCCAGTGGGAGGACGCGATCGAGCGCCTCCACGCGACCAACAACTTCCCGGAGTTCACCGGCCGCGTCTGCCCGGCGCCGTGCGAGACGAGCTGCGTGCTCGGCATCAACCAGCCCGCGGTGACGATCAAGAACGTCGAGGTCTCGATCATCGACGAGGCGTTCGCTCGCGGCCTGGTCACGCCTCAGGTGCCGCAGCGGCTCACGGGCTCGACCGTGGCCGTCGTGGGCTCCGGCCCCGCGGGCCTGGCGGCGGCCCAGCAGCTGACCCGGGCGGGCCACACGGTCGTCGTGTACGAGCGGGACGACGCCATCGGCGGCCTGCTGCGCTACGGCATCCCCGACTTCAAGCTGGAGAAGCTCCACATCGATCGCCGCCTGGAGCAGATGGAGGCCGAGGGCACCCGGTTCCGCCCGGGCGTCGCCATCGGCCGCGACATCAGCTGGGACGCGCTGCGCCGCCGGTTCGACGCGGTCGTGGTGGCCACGGGCGCGACCGTGCCCCGCGACATCGCGCTGCCGGGCCGCGACCTCGCGGGCATCCACTTCGCGATGGACTTCCTGACGCCGGCGAACAAGGCCGCGGCGGGGAACCCGGTCGAGGGTGCCCCGTCGGCCGCGGGCAAGCACGTCGTGATCATCGGCGGCGGCGACACCGGGTCGGACTGCCTCGGCACCTCCCTGCGCCAGGGCGCGGCGAGCGTGACGACGCTGGCGATCGGCAAGAAGCCGCCGCTGGAGCGCCCGGCGAGCCAGCCGTGGCCCACCGACCCGATCCTCTTCGAGGTCTCCACGTCTCACGAGGAGGGCGGGGAGCGGAGCTACCTGGCCTCGACGGTAGAGTTCGTGGGCGGCGAGGACGGCACCGTCCGGGCCCTGCGGGTCGCCGAGACGGAGTACCTGCCGGACGGTCGCCGGGCGCCCCGCGCGGGCACCGAGCGGGAGATCCCGGCCGACCTGGTCCTGGTCGCGATGGGCTTCACCGGTCCGGAGACGGACGAGCTGGTGACCCAGACCGGGGTCGAGCTGACCACCCGCGGGCTGGTCCGGCGCGGCGACGACTACGCCACGAACCTGCCCGGCGTGTACACGACGGGCGACGCGGGGCGCGGTCAGTCCCTGATCGTCTGGGCGATCGCGGAGGGCCGCGCGACGGCGGCCGCGGTCGACGCCTACCTGCAGGGCAGCAGCGAGCTGCCCGCGCCGGTGGGCCCGCGGACCGTCGCGCTGCGAGGATAAGAAGTAGAACGAAGAAGAAGTACCCGGGTGCCGTACCGACGCCCGGGCGTCGCCCCGGCTCGCGCCGGGGCGGATCGACGACGAGGCTGGAGACATGCGCAGAGCGAAGATCGTGTGCACCATCGGACCCGCGACGGCGTCCCCGACCAAGCTCCGTGAGCTGGTCGACGCGGGCATGGACGTGGCCCGGATCAACCGGAGCCACGGGGAGCAGGCGGAGCACGAGGCCGTCTACCACGGTGTACGGAAGGCGGCGAAGGAGTCCGGCCGCAACGTCGCAGTCCTCGTCGACCTCCAGGGCCCGAAGATCCGGCTCGGCCGGTTCGCGGGCGACCAGAAGCACTTCCTGAACGAGGGCGACACCTTCACGATCACCACGGAGGACGTGGAGGGCACGAAGGAGCTCGTCTCGACGACCCACAAGGGCCTGGCGCAGGACGCCCGCGTCGGCGACCCGCTCCTCATCGACGACGGCAAGGTTCGCGTGCGCGTCACCGCCGTCGAGGGCCCGCGCGTCGTGACGACCGTCGAGGTCGCCGGCCCGGTCTCGAACAACAAGGGCATCAACCTTCCCGGCGTCGCGGTCTCCGTGCCGGCGCTGTCGGAGAAGGACACCGACGACCTGCGCTGGGCGCTGCGCATGGGCGCGGACATCATCGCCCTGTCGTTCGTGCGGTCCGCGAAGGACTACGACGACGTCGCGGCGATCATGGCGGAGGAGGGCCGCACGGTCCCCGTCGTCGCCAAGATCGAGAAGCCGCAGGCGGTGGAGAACCTGGAGGAGGTCGTCGCGGCCTTCGACGGCTTCATGGTGGCGCGCGGCGACCTCGCCGTGGAGATGCCGCTGGAGCAGGTCCCGCTGGTGCAGAAGCGCATCGTCGAGCTGGCCCGCCGCAACGCGAAGCCGGTCATCGTCGCCACGCAGGTGCTCGAGTCCATGACCACGAGCCCGACGCCGACGCGCGCCGAGGCCTCCGACTGCGCCAACGCGGTGCTCGACGGCGCCGACGCGGTCATGCTCTCGGGCGAGACCAGCGTGGGCGACTACCCGATCATCACGGTCCAGACGATGGCCCGGATCATCGAGGCGACCGAGGAGATGGGTCGCGAGCGCATCGCGCCGCTGGGTTCCTCCCCGCACACGCGCGGCGGCGTCATCACCCGCGCGGCCGCCGAGATCGGCGAGACGCTCGGCGTGAAGTACCTGGTGACGTTCACCCAGTCGGGCGACTCGGCCAAGCGCATGTCGCGCCTGCGCTCGGGCATCCCGCTGCTCGCCTTCACCCCGGAGGAGAGCGTGCGCAGCGTGCTCGCGCTCACCTGGGGCACCACCACGTACCAGGTGCCGAAGGTCGACAGCGTCGACGCCATGGTCGGCCAGGTGGACTCGACGCTGCGCGCGAACGGGCTCGCCGAGCCGGGCGACCGCGTCGTGATCGTCTCGGGCGCCCCGGTGGGCGTGCCGGGCACGACGAACTCGATCCTCGTGCACAAGGTCGGCAGCCACGGCGACCTGTCCGCGATGGCGGAGTGACCTGGCACTGACCTGACGCGGAACGCTCCGCGACGACGCCGGGGGCGTGCGGTGGGCTGAGCCC